>MFHO01000001.1 GCA_001778635.1 Candidatus Giovannonibacteria bacterium RIFCSPHIGHO2_02_FULL_45_13
CTTATTTGGCGGACGGAACTCCTGTGGATATAATTTTAAATCCTTTGGGCGTTGCTTCGCGCATGAATATAGGCCAAATTTTAGAAACGCATTTAGGCTGGGCAGCCGATAAGTTGGGATACATGGCGATAACGCCAGCTCTTGCGGGCGCGACCGAAGCGGAAATCAAAGGAGAGTTAAAAAAAGCAGGTTTGCCGGAAGACGGCAAAGTCAAGCTTTTCGACGGCCGCACCGGCAAAGAATTTGACCAAAAAATAACAGTAGGAATGATTTATATGATGAAGCTTTCACATATGGTTGAGGATAAGATTCACATGCGCTCAATAGGCCCTTATTCTTTAATAACTCAACAGCCTTTGGGAGGCAAAGCTCAAGGCGGCGGCCAGCGTTTCGGAGAAATGGAAGTCTGGGCTTTGGAGGGTTACGGTGCGGCGCATACTTTGCAAGAAATGCTTACCATTAAATCCGATGACGTTTTGGGCAGGGCGGCCGCTTACGACGCGATTATCAGAGGAGAACCATTCCGCGCGCCCAATGTTCCCGCGTCGTTTCATGTTTTAATAAACGAGCTTAAGGGTTTAGCGCTAGATGTTGAGTTAAGAGGCGTCGTAAGCGCGGCGGAGGATTTTGAAGAGGAAAAATTAAAGAATAGAGCAAAAATTAAAGACAGGGAGCGCCTTGAAGAATTTATTGAAGCAGAGTAATTAATATTTAGATGACAGAAACAACGCAAAAAATTACGGATTTTAAATCTCTATCGATCAGGCTGGCTTCCCGGGAAAAAATCTTGAGTTGGTCCAGAGGAGAGATTACCAAACCAGAAACAATCAACTACCGCACGCAGAGGCCTGAAAAGGACGGGCTTTTTGATGAGCGCGTTTTCGGGCCGGAGAAGGATTTCGAATGTTATTGCGGGAAATATAAGCGCGTGAGATACAAGGGCATTGTTTGCGATAAATGCGGCGTTGAAGTTACCAGATCAATTGTACGGAGGGAGCGCATGGGTCATATTGATTTGGCCTCGCCAGTGTCGCACATTTGGTTTTTGAGGGGCGTTCCGTCGCACGTCGGACTTTTACTGGATATGTCTGTTGCAGATCTTGAGCGCGTTATTTATTTCGGCGGTTATGTTGTAACTCATATTAACGAAAGAGCGCGAAAAGAAATTTTGGCGGCGGTTGAAAAAGAATTTAAATCCAAATCAAAATCCGTTTCAGCCGCAGAGCGCGATACGTTGAAAAATCTTTATGACGTTACTGTCGCGGAAATCAAAGCTTTGCAAGAAAGAACCGTAATTTCCGAAGTAGAATATCACCGCTTCAGCCTTAAATACGCAAATGTTTTCGAAGCCGGCATCGGCGCCGAAGCCCTGCGCAAGCTTTGTTCGGAAATTAATTTGGGCGCTTTGGCTTCCGGTTTGAAAATTGAGTTGGAGACGGCGACGCCTTTGCAGAAAAAAAGGATTTTAAGGAGATTGCGCTTGGCCGCATCAATGGCCAGGTCGGGCGTGCGGCCGGAGTGGATGTTTCTTTCCGTTATTCCGGTGATCCCGCCGGCGCTTCGCCCAATGGTGCAATTGGAAGGAGGGAGGCACGCAACTTCAGACATAAACGATCTTTACAGGCGCGTGATTAACAGAAACAACCGCTTGAAAAAGCTGCTTGAAATCAAAGCGCCGGAAGTAATTGTGCGAAACGAAAAACGCATGCTTCAGGAATCCGTTGACGCGCTGATTGATAATTCCATTAAGCGCACGCAGGGACCGGCCGCGGTTTCGCAGGCGCAAAAAAGGCCTCTCCGGTCGTTAGCGGATATGCTAAAAGGCAAGCAGGGCAGGTTCAGGCAAAATTTATTGGGCAAGCGCGTTGATTATTCTGGCCGATCGGTAATCGTGGTAGGTCCGGAATTAAAGCTTCACCAATGCGGACTTCCGAAACACATGGCTTTGGAGCTTTTTCGCCCCTTTGTTATCAATCATTTGATTACCCGCGGCTTGGCGCACACAATTAAGGGCGCCGGGCGGTTTATTGACGACTTGAAGCCGGAAATTTGGGAGAGTTTAGAAGAGGTTATCAGAGACAAGTATGTGCTTTTGAATCGCGCTCCCACGCTGCATCGTTTGGGTATACAGGCTTTCCAGCCGATTCTTATTGAAGGCAACGCAATCCGCCTTCATCCTTTGGTTTGCGTTGCTTTCAACGCCGATTTTGACGGCGATCAAATGGCTGTGCACGTGCCTTTGACCGATGAGGCCCAAATGGAAGCGAGGGATATTATGGCTTCCGTCAAAAATCTTCTCAAGCCCGGAAACGGCGAACCCGTTATTACTCCGACTCAAGACATTGTTATGGGCATAGCGTATCTTACCCGCATTCGCCCGGGAGCCGGCGGCGAGGGAAAATATTTTGGGAGCCCGAATGAAGCAATTTTAGCTTATGATTACGGTTGGGTCGGCGTTCACGCGAAAATTTTTGTTAAAACTACCAAAACGCCGAAATATAAAAATCTCGGCGATATTATAGAAACTTCCGTAGGCCGCCTGCTTTTCAATAGCGTTTTGCCGCGCGATTACGCGTTTTTGAATCAGGAAATGAAGAAAAAGGATTTGGAGAAAGTCGTGTCCAACATGATTCAGCGCTACGGCGGCGATGAAATTCCGCAGATTCTCGATCGCATTAAAAGCCTTGGGTTTAAACATGCCACGGAATCCGGGATTTCCTGGGGGATGGACGATATTCAGGTTCCGCACGAGAAGCAGGCTTACATAGCGGAAGCAAAAGAAAGCGGGCGCACCATCGAAAGCCAATATGAACAAGGCCTGCTTACCGACAAAGAACGTTATGAAAAAATCATCGAGGTTTGGTCAAATGTTAAGACAAAAGTTGACGAACTGGCTCCAGCTGTGCTTGAGCCTTATGGGCCAATACACTACATGGTTTCTTCCGGCGCGAGAGGAAACTGGGCGCAAATCAATCAATTGGCTTCAATGAAGGGCTTAGTTGTTAATCCGGCTGGCCGCACGATCGAGCTTCCGATTTTGGCAAGTTACAAAGAAGGATTGGCAGTGCTTGAATATTTTATTTCTACTCATGCCTCGAGAAAAGGCACGGCGGATACTGCGCTTAAAACCGCTGCCGCAGGCTACCTTACCCGCAGGCTTGTTGACGTCTCGCAGGATATTATTATTTCCGAGCCCGATTGCAAAGACGAAAGCGGGTTTGAGGTCAGAAAAATTGATTTTGAAAAATTAGGCAAAAATTTTGCAAGCCGCATCTTCGGCCGCGTTTTAGCTGCCGATGTTTTAGACCCGTCCTCCAAAAAACCTTTATTTAAAAAAGGCCATTTGCTGTCTTTCGCGGACGCGGAAAAAATAGCCGGATCTGATATATCAGTTGTTACAATTCGTTCGCCGATAACCTGCCGCTCTCACAAGGGCATCTGCCAGCTTTGCTACGGCTATGATTTGGGCTACAATACTCCGGTCAAACTCGGAGAGGCTGTGGGTATTGTTGCCGCTCAAGCAATCGGTGAGCCTGGCACACAGCTTACAATGCGCACTTTTCACGTCGGCGGCATTGCGGGAGCCGCAGACATTACTATGGGTTTGCCTCGAGTTGAAGAAATTTTTGAACTGCGCATGCCAAGAAGTCCTGCAATCCTTTCAAATGTGGCTGGCACTGTTTCTTCGGTTGTAGACGCTCCGGACGGCAGCAGAGATAAGGTGGTTAAAATTGACTCGCCGGACGGAGAAAAAGAATTCGCTGTTCCTTTCGGGAGAACGATTTTGGTTTCTGCGGGAGAAGCCGTTCAGCACGGTACAAGAATAACCGAGGGCGCAGCGGACATAAAAGAACTTTTGGCGGTAGCTGGTTCGAAAGCGGCGCAAAATTATATTCTATCGGAAGTGCAGCAGCTTTATACTTTCCAGGGAGCGTCAATTAATGATAAGCACATAGAAGTCATAGTCAGACAGATGTTTTCGCGTGTTCGGGTGAAGGATCCGGGGTCCACAAAACTTTCTCTAGGAGAAATTATTGAAAAAGCGAAATTGCGTGAGGAAAATCTCAATATTAGAAAAGAAGGCGGAGCGTCTGCGCTCCCGGCGCGTGCGGCACAGCTGATGATGGGCATTACTAATGTCGCGCTGACTGCCGAAAGTTTCCTTTCAGCAGCCTCCTTTATGCAAACGATGCGCGTGCTCACTAACGCTTCCATTGAAGGAAAAGAGGATCGCCTGCGCGGCCTCAAAGAAAACGTTATTATCGGCCGCTTGGTGCCGGCCGGCACCGGCTACCGCAAAGAATACCTCAAAAAACTGGAATCGGCGAGAGAAGAGGAATGACCTCCCCTGATGTTATTGTGCCGTTTCTGTTCGGCTTGCCAACGAGTCTTTTGGGAAATTTGAACATTGTTAAACGAGCGGAGGAGTTGGGTAAAGAGCTGAATATTCCTGTCAGCGAAATTGATGTTTCTGAGCGGATGTCTTCGACTTTAAAGTTTGTAAAAGCGCTTGCTGCGGTGGCCGATAGGAATGGCTGGAAGAAGATTTTGGTCGTTGCCGCGCCTGATCACGCTTGGCGTTGCGTTAGAGATTTGAAGAAGCTCGGCTTTGAAGCGGAAGCTGACGACTATTTTTCCAAAAACGGCATCCTGCTCTACGACAAAAATTCGGAGCAGTGGTGGACGCGGTCGCGATTTCTATTTTGGCTGCGCGAAGTTCCGATTTTTCTTTTGCCGTTTTGGCTTTACGACAAGATAGCCGGTTGAGTGAAATCACTCCCGGCTATTTTTATTTATCCGCTCGCCATTCAGTTTCCGGAATTCCTGATTGAACTATGATTGATTTAATTGTGCCTGGTTTGATTGGTTTAGAGCCGTGGAAAGGGACAGAAACTAATCTTTGCTCGCCGCCGTAAACGCCTTTGTAAAAATGTTCACTGCCTCTAACGCGATGCAGACCAAAGCCGTGCGCTTTCAGAAAACCAACAACATCTCTAAAAACCCAGTTGGATAGTTTTTTAGGCATAACTTAAGGATAGCTCGCCGCGCGTGTAGATTTCTCTTACTGTTTCTATGCTCTCTTTTGTTTTTCGTGTTATAAACTCGTCCCACATTTTTTCATACTCTTCCATAGGTTTTTGATTAAGCACATTTTCCGCTTTGATTTCGCGAGCTGATTCAATATAACCCTCTATTGCTTCCAACAAACACAAAAGCGCTTCGAGGGCGGAGTCGCCGGCCCTTACAATATTAAATTCCAAACCAACGGCATACCAAGCATTGTCTTCTGTGTCGCGATAGACAATGTATCTTACAGTACTTCTCCGAAGCGTATTTTTATATTTAGCCATATCCGCATATTATCATGTGTGTAGCAATACGCAAATACCTGTATAATGCAACCCGATTTTGGACTCCTGAGGCAAATTAACTGGTAAAAAGCTTGGTTGAAGCGTCATCATAAATTGTATCGGTGAAAGTTTGTTTTGGAAAGCATGGTGAACTCTTTCGGTATTGTAGAAAATAAGATAATCAATTAATTTGCGGTTGAATTCATCGGGGTTCAAAAGCAGAAAAGCGTGGTAATCAATAAATTCCTCTTGAATTGTGCGATTGAATCGTTCCAGATGAGCATTCATCTTGGGTGTTTTGGGGTATGTATGATAATGAATCATGTGCAATCGGCGCAATTCCTCATCAAAATGCTTTTTGAATTCAGAACCGTTATCGGTCAGAACATGCTGGAATTCGAACGGATAAGGAAATGCCCTGCGGCATAAGTCAAAGAATTCTTTGGCTGCCAAAGAGGCATGTGATTTGGTAGCCCACGCAAAAGCGAATCTGGTATGTATATCTTCAAACGTAATCACGTATCTCCTGCAGCCATTTACAAATCTTTCTACGGTATCCAAGGCAACCAAATGGCCTGCGTAAAGAGTCCTGAAATCACGAGGCTTTATAAGGATTTTTTGCCTGTTGGCCTTCTGCGCCTTTCCAAAATGAGATACCTTTTGCGGAAATGTCCTAAGTCCGCCGAGATCTTTAATCAAATTTGCAATGGTTCTTGGCTTGGGGCATTTCAGATTTTTTGATATGCAAAAAGTGTAAAGCAGGGGGTGTATTTTATCCGGTCCCAGATTGGGATGGTTTTCCCGGTCCCTGACTCTCTTGATTTCTTGAATAACTTCCAACGACCAGAGTCTCTTTCTTTTTGTTTGCGGCGCCTTTGATTTTTCGTTTAAAGTCTCGATTTTCTTTCCTCCAGACTCCCATTGCTGCTTCCAGAGGTATAGATTAGACCTTTTGTGAGGAAAAGCGTCTACAGTTGCTCGAAGGCCGTGCTTTTCCCAAAATACCAAAACTTTTGCCTTGAGCTTAGCTTTTTCTGTAATCATATACCGATATCTTAAGGCATCGTTGTAGACCGTGATAAATCCCTTGATACCGGCGTATTTGCAATGAATATGGTTAAAAAACTCCATAAGGCTAAGGCCTCATGGAGTCCAAGATGTATCTTGCATTATGCAATACCACGGCAAAGAATCTCATTATGTGCTTGCACATTACCACGCGCTATTGACTTTATAAACAGATAGGAGTACAATTAAGGCAGAAAAACAAGCCGTTGAGACATCAAACAAAGGAGGAGATAATATGCTAAAGAGCCAAAGCAAGAGTAGGAGTGGGGCAAGAAGTAAGATTAAAGTAATCGCCGGTATTAAATATGTGGGGCCTCGTGTTTTGCACCCGCAGCAGCTGGTAGATCTAAATCTATCGAACTCCAATATTCACACGTGGGCTGGGCTAGCTGGGTGCACTTGTGGCGCAACCGGTCGTTGTCAGTGTTGTAAGCGGGGCGTATATACATTGTGAATGGATACAAAATAAAATTATAGAAGATCAGATGAAACGCCGAGATGGCCGGTTGAGTGAACTCACTCCCGGCTATTTATTTTTTCTATATATACCTTTTCGCACGAAAAGTTCTATGCTACAATGGCATATTATGAAAAAGATTGAGAAAACTTTTAAAGCGCTAGCTAATTATAAAAGATTGGAGATTTTAGCTTTTATTAGTAAAAACAAAAGCGCTTCGGTTGGTGAAATAGCTGAGAAAATAAAGACATCGATTAAATCAACTTCCAAGCATTTGCTTACGCTTTATCACGCCGACTTTTTAACAAAAGAACGCGTATATGGTTTAACGCTTTATTCTTTAAACGATAAACTTGGTGATACGGAGAAATCATTGCTAAATGTGTTGCACGAACATTTTTAACGGATTCTATATTTTGCCCCAAACTATATTTAGAACAATTCGCACGAAAAGTTCTACATATGTGCTTGCACATTACCACGCGCTATTGACTTTGTTTTTAAACTAAGTTAACTTCTAACTAGGTTTGAAATGGGGGTTTGAAAATTGGAAACAACCGTTATTGTTGTTGTGTCGTGTCATTTTGCCGAAAAGGACAAACTTTGCCCAACGACCCTTAACCGCTTGTCTCATGCGCTTAAGTGCGCCGCCGAGTGCGAGATTTCAGAAGGAAGAATCGATGTTGCTTTTGTGGTGACCGGCAATGTGCCTTATGAAAAGGGCAGCAAAACATTGGCTGAACTTATGAGAGAGTATTTATTTAAAAACTACATACATCTGATTTATACTCGGGTGCATATCGGAGAGGGCGTGGGTATCTTTTCTGAATCGCGCAATGTAACTCACGATGTAAGGAAATTGATACATGATGCGTCAAAAATCATTGTTGTGTCTTCCAACTGGTATTTTTGGGCAGGCGCGCCGCTTTGGAAAAAATTTGGACAGGAGAACGGCCTTGAAGTCCAAATTTTACCGATTTATGGAACTGGCGGCTGGAAAACTAAATTGATCTATGCTGTCTATGGTTTAATCGTGCGCGCGTCGTTGATTTTCGGTTTCAGCTCGCTTGTTGAGAAACAACTTACCAAAATGCAATTAAGCCGCAAGGAAGGTTTTACTTTCGACGGCTGCCGATGAGCGTTGTGTGCTCCTAGCTTAATTTATGCTGGGGGCTTTTATTTTTTCTGAATTTCAGCGCAAGAACGACATAGAGCGAATCAAAAATGTCGCGGAGGGTGCTTTTGGAGGAGCCGCCTCTGCGTTCTAAAAATTGAATTGGGACCTCTTTGGTTTTCGCGTCCATGCGCAGCATTTCGTAAAGCCAATGGATTTTGTACGCGTAGTATTTTGAGAGCAGTTTGTTTGCATCAAACGGCAAATTTTCAGCGAATCCGGCAACGCGCGAAAGTTTAAAGCCGGAAGTTGCGTCGTTTATTGGCAGACCCAATATCAGCTTGGCGGTTAAACCGCCAAGCTGGCTTAAGAGCTTTCTATAAAGCGCCCATTCTGCGGGAATTGCGCCTCCGGCAACATATCGCGAGCCGATTACATAATCGTGCCCATTATCAAATTCTGCGATGAGTCTCGGAATATCGTTTGGATCATGCTGGCCATCGCCGTCAAATTCAATTACGGCGTCCGCGCCGAGATTTTTTATTGCGTGATTAAATCCATAGGCATACGCGGCTCCTATGCCTCTTTTTTCTTTTTCTTTAATTAAAAAAATATTCGGATAGCGCGCGGATGCAGCAGCTACGGCCTCGGCCGTGCAATCGGGCGAATTTCCGTCAACAACTAAAATTCCCATTCGATGATTCGGGATTTTTTTAAATACTTTGGCGCAAAGAATATTTAAAAGCGCGCCTATGTTCGCCGCTTCGTTATAAGTAGGGATAATGACAAAAATTTTCATTTTAATTTATATATTTCTATCTCTGGGCCCATTTCTTTTATTTGAAACAGGACTAGGGGACTCTTTAAAAATTGGCTTTCAGCCAAAGATATCGCTGTTTCTCCAGAGCCGAATGTTCGCATGAGCTCGCTTTTTTCTAGCACATTTTTGAAATATTGGCTATTTTTGTAAGTTGGTTGGATAACCAAATATTCGTAATTGTTTTGTTGGATGTAGCTTTCCACGTTTTCGTAGAAGTTTTGGTTGCCAGCGTCAAACAGATTCAGGGCGTGGAAATTCGGTTTTCCTAGTTCCGCGTCGGCCCGGTCAACTTTTCTTAAAGACGAGGAATCAATTTTTTCTTGCTCTGATATCGCTTTCTCTGTTGTGGAAAAGCGCGTAAGCCGCGCAAGCACGATGATCTTGGTCCCCGGCGGTAAATTTTCTTCGGCCCACCTTCTTGCAAGCACGCGAGAATCGTTTTTTATCGCAAGCCAGTCAAAGCGCAGGACGAAGACAAGCGGAATTAAAAGAACAAGCAGAAATATTTTTTGCGGTACCCCGGAGGGCAATTTTTTTTGAATTTCATAAAATCCGTAGCCGGCCAAAATCGCGTAAAACGGCAAAAGCCCCATAAAAAATCGCGGCTCAAATCTGAAAACCAGATAAAAAATTGCGCTGTAGGAATAAATAAACGCGGCGAAAGCCCAAAAAACGCGGCGGTGATTTTTAAATGTGAAAACTAAGCCTAAAATCGTGAACGCAATCAATATAAATTCCGATGTTGCTATTGTCTTTGCAAAGTAGATTGGACTTGCAAGCGCGCCTAAGATGGTTTTTGTGGTTTCCTCTGTTGTGTCTGCCCGGAAGCCGAGACTTCCGGGATAAAGCAAATAGGGCAGCGCGGCGAGCGCTGCAAACACAGAGAAGAGGCTGTAGAAAAACTTTTCTTTAAGCGCGCCCAAAATCGTTTTTTTGTCGTATATTGTGTGCCACAAGACAATAAGCGCTGCGAGCAGAATATTGATTATCGCAAATCCAACGCCTATTCCGGCGGATATGGCAGCGCAGAGATATCTTTTCTTTTCGGATAAATGTTCACGCGAAAGCCAAAAAAGCGTAATCGCTGCAAACAAAAAAAACGATAGCCAATGGCGGCTTACCATTGAAAGCGCTGTGTGGATCAAACTTGTTGAGACAAAAAAAGCGGCTAACAGCGCGGGGCGGCGATCTCGGAAAATATTTTCCGTGATTTTATAAACTAAAAAAACCGAAAGAGTTGCCAAAACAACGTTAATTGTGCGCGCAATAATGTAAAACCACGAAAGGTCGGTTAAAAGAAATGAAGCAAAAAGAGCGCTTGGGCCGTCATATAATAACAATTTTATTGCAACAAGAGCCGCAAAAAACGGCAAATATAAATAAGAAAGATAAGGCGGGTAGTAAAGAACAGTCTTGAAATCCGCCAGTTGCGAAGCCGGAATCAAAGTTTTTAACTGCAGCATTTTAAGAGCGGCCAAGGTAAACGGCGGTTCGTCATCAACAAGCCAAAGCGGGAGTCCGTAGCTTATGCCAACGATTCTTGCGAGAAAAGCAAGGGCTAATATAAAAATAAGTGATTTGTTGAGAGACTTCATGGGGTTTACTATACATAAAATTTTCGTTATAATCTAGAGCATGAAACTTTCGATTATTATTCCCGCATACAACGAGGAAAATACGATTTTGGAAATTCTCCGGCGGATTGAGGTTGTGGATTTGGGCGATATAAATAAAGAAATTATTATTATTGACGATGGTTCAACCGACGGAACGCGCGATATTTTGAGGGGCCCAGAACAATCCGACAAATATAAAATTTTCTACCAGAAAAAAAATTGTGGCAAGGGCGCGGCTCTGCGGCGCGGATTTAAAGAGGCGACCGGGGATTTTATTGTTATTCAGGACGCGGATTTGGAATATGATCCGGCAGATTTGCCCATAATGTTGGCGCCGATTTTAAATGGTCGGGCAAGTATTGTATTTGGTTCGAGGGCTTTGCGCAAAAACAATGTGCCGTTTAGCGCGATTTATTTTTACGGAGGTATTCTGTTGTCAAAAATATTCAACATATTATTCGGAACAAAACTTACCGATATAGCCACTTGCTATAAACTATTTCCGCGCAAATTTGTTCCGCAATTGATGCATTTAGCCACCAACAATTTTGTTTTTGATGTGGTAGAAATTACTTATAGCCTTTCCGGACTCGGGAATATTGTAGAAGTTCCTATATCTTACAAAGCTCGCAGTAAGAAGAGCGGCAAGAAAATGAGCGCTTTACACGGCATTAAATGTTTATTCACAATGTTAAGGATAAAATTATCATCACATGTTTTTTGATTATCAAATATACAGATTGTTCGTCGCTTGCGTAAAATCCATAAAACTATTTTTTGCATCCAAACGATTCTTGCCGATGAATTTGTGGCTAGATTTTTGGCTTACGCATCGGAGAGAAACCATTGTTAATGTGAGCAATATAAAATTATTTATTCGCTCAGAGAATTTAAAATCAAAGCTAGCAGATTTATATATGGTTACAAATTGCGTGATAGATAGGCAATATGATTATGCGCCAGGAGTTTTAAGTCAATGCGGGGTGATTATTGACATCGGAGCGCACATTGGCTCATTTTCTGTTTATGCGGCACGGCAAACAGAAGATTCCTCAATTTTTAGTTTCGAGCCATCGCCAGAAAACTATTTTCAGTTTAATAAGAATATTGCGTTAAATAGGCTTACAAATGTGCATCCATTCCAAAAAGCCATCGCCGCGCATAGCGGAAAGGCGCCTTTTTATTATGATCTGTTTAATAATGCCGCTCACAGCCTCATTAAAGAAACTAAAGATTTTATCAGTGTGGATTGTACAACACTGAAAGAGACATTTTTAGATTTTAAAATTGAACAATGTGATTTTTTAAAAATAGACTGCGAAGGAGCTGAATACGAAATATTATTTAATACTCCCGCCGAAATACTTAAACGAATAAAGCGCATTGCGCTTGAGTATCATAATCCAATATTTTACGGCGTAAAAAACGTTGAACATACCTCGGAAAATTTAGCGCGCTTTTTAAACAAAATGGGATTCGAAACAAAAATTTTACCAGAAAATCGCGCCCAAGGCATGTTGTTGGCCGTGCGCAGACAATAAAATGAAATCAAAATTTTCAAAAACAGAGATTTTTCTATTTTGTTTGGCGTTCGGGGTTCGTTTTTTGTACGCGATTTTTGTGCAATTAAAATTCGGATCGCACGGCTTTTTGGCTTATTCGGATGCCCTTTCTTTTTATCTTCAGGGCGCGGAAAATTTAATCAACCACCATATTTTTAGTTTAAATACCAACCCACCGTATATGCCGGATACCTACCGCACGCCGCTTTATACATTTTTTGTCGCGTTTTTTCTTTGGTTTAAATCGCCGTTTTTTTTAATAATTTTTGCACAGAACATTATGGCCGGATTTATCAGCGTCTTAATTTATCGCATCGGCTTATTGCTGAATTTTTCTTACGGCGTGAGCGTTTTCGCGTCGGTTTTAACAAGTCTTGAGCCGGCATCTATTTATTGGAACAACCTTTTAATGTCGGATTATCTTTTTGCTTTTTTGTTTGTTTTTGCTTGTTATTATTTTTTTCTTAAGCGCTATTCTGTTTTTGCTGTAATGCTTGGGTTTGCTACGCTTGCGCGGCCGATTAGTTTATATTTTATGCCGTTTTTTCTGCTGTTTATTTTATGGCGGGGGAGAGAAAAAATTCCGTGGGGGCAGATATTTGTAACGACAGTTTTATTTTTAACTGTGCTTTTTCCGTGGGCGCTGCGCAATAAAATCATATTTGACACTTGGGAGCTTAGCTCTGCTTCTTGGTACAATATTGACATGTTTTTAGTGCAGAGATTTGCTAGCAACCAGAACCTCGCTTTTTCTCGGCCGGAAATTCCAGACGGCTATCCAAATCCGCAGACTTTTTATTACGATTTTGCGAATACGCCGTTTTATAAAGAACAGTTTTTTAAGGTTTTGAAAGCGCATCCATTTGCTTATATTAAATTTCATTTGTCTTTGGCGTGGCAGTCTATTTGGAATAACCACTATCAATATTTGATAAACTATGTGATAAAACCCAAACTGCCGATTTTGCTAGATGGCATATACGGCGGTTTAATCGGGGCGTTTGTAATTACTAGCAACATGGTCAAAGTTGTTTTATTTGGATTATTTATATTGAGCTATTTTGATCAACGCAGCAGGCCGTGGTTTAGCCTTTTTGTTATGGTTATGGCAGTAAATACATTAACTCTCGGCAGTGCGGCATATCTTGGTGCTGATGTTAGTCGCTACAACATTCCTTTAGCGCCGTTTGTGTTTCTTTTTGCCGGAGTCGGCGCGAGGTTTATATATAATCATTTAAAATATGCTGTCTCGAGATAATTTTATTTTATTTTTTTTATTTCTAATTTTAATTGTCTTTGGGGCATGGCAGTTACCCAAAAGCCCCGCTACTTGGTTTGACGAGGGGATTAATTTGGGTATCGCTAAAAGCTTGATTCAAGACGGCGTTTACAGCTTAAAAATCGGACCGGACGAGTTTGTGGAGAGCCGCCAATTTTTGATTACGAGCAATTATCCGGTTTTGCTGCCGGTGGCCTTATCCATAAAACTGTTCGGATTTAATTTGGCCGCGGCGAGAGCGCCGATGGTCTTGTTTTTATTTTTGTTCGCGCTGGCCGCTTATTTTTTAGTAAAAAAACTTTACGGAAAAACTGCGGCTCTTATGAGCGTTGCGCTGATTGTGTCTTTTACGCCGTTTTACGGCAACGGTAAGGCGGTTTTGGGAGAAATTCCTGGGTTATTTTATTTTCTATGCGCGCTGATTCTGCTTATACTGCCAGGCAAGAAACCAAGCCGGGAGTATTTTTGCGGGTTTGGAAGCGAGCAAGCATGGTTTTTTCGCAGAGCGAAAAATTGCGAAGCTTTCACCCCGAGTTCCGGCGCTGGCCGGAACGAGGAAAGCAAAAACACTGCTCGGCTTGTTTTTAATCTGCGCTTGCTTTTTGCCGGCTTTTTTGCCGGCCTTTCTGCGGCAACAAAGCCGTTTTTTCTTATCGTGCCGATCGCGATTTTTGCCGGCGAGATTTTTTCACTTGGAGGCTTAGCCTCCAAGTTAAAAAGAATCGCGGTTTTGGCGGCTGGCGCGGTTTTGCCGATGGCCATTTGGCTTTACACGATTTTGCCGAGCTTTTCTTTCGGCGGGTTTTTATCGGCCATTACGTATTATTCCAATTCTTACGCTTCAACGAATTTCGGTAATTTAATCTGGGCGAATTTTCTGCGATTTTTCACCGAATCAACCCCGATCCATTTTGCTGTTTTATTTCTGGTGTCCGCCGCGTTTTTGGTATGGAAAAGAAAATCAAAACCGCGCTCCTCAACACTCGGTGTTGAATCCCCAAAAACACCGAGTGTTTTCCCGCGCGGTTTTGATTTTATTGAAAACACATTGGCCATTTTTGTTTTGCTAACTATGGCTTTTTACCTCAAAACCCCCGGTTGGTACCGCTATTTTTTCCCCGCGCACATGATTTTATTTTTGATTTTCCCGGCTGCTTTGATTTATTTACTCAACAAAAAAATCGCAATCTCTGTGGTTGTTTTGTTATTTTTATTCCAGCTTGGATACACCATTAATCAAAGAAACACAAGCATATATTATTCCGATGAAGCGGAAATGTTTTCAAAATATGTTATGGAAACAACAGCGCCGCAGGATAAAAATTTAATAATTAACGGACCAAGCGCCGCGTTTTTGATTGAGAATAGGCAGGTTTATCAGTATTTACAAATAAATCCCGTATTGTCTTTCGGGCGCGGCGATGCCGCGGAATATTCTTATATTGCTGTACAAGGCGCTTGGCCCGAGAGCTTGGATCAAAATCTCAAATCTGATTATACGGTTCATAAACAAGTCGGCCATTATGCTTTATACAGAAAAATAAATTTTTAGAATATCTTTTAACGTTTGAAACGAATCGCGGAGCACACTAATGTTGGACTTTCCTATGGTTTCCAAAACAACTGGAACCTCTTTTATTTGGAGCCCGGCGCGTTTTGCTTTGACCAAAAGTTCCAAATCAAAAGCAAAGCGGTCTATTTTTAGACTTGGCAGAAATTCCTCGGCGGCTTTTTTGGTAAGTCCTTTAAGCCCTGCCTGCGTGTCAGAAAATTCGAGATGAAGTAGATGGCGGACTAAAAACCCAAAACCCCAGTGGGTCAGATGTCTCACAAAGCCGATGTCGGAAGTTGGGTGTTGGGTGTTAGATGTTAGACCCGCCTGCCGGACGGGCAGGTTTCTATTGGCGATTACTAAATCCGTCCCGGATTTTAAAAGTTCAATCATTTTTTTAAAGTAACTTGTGCCGTACGGCAAATCTGCGTCGGTAAAAATAATAATGTTGCTTGAGGCGGCAGAGATGCCCTCGCGGACGCTCGCGCCCTTGCCGAGATTCATTTTGCGATCAATGAATTTAATCGCAGGATTATTTTGCGATTTCGCGCTTATGATTTCGGCTGTTTTATCCCAACCGCCGTCATTTATTACAATAATTTCTGCATTGAAATTTTCGGCGCCCAAAAAGTTCGTGAGCCTGTCTATGCTCTTGCCTATCACCGCCTTGTCGTTATAAACTGGGATAATGATAGAAATTTCCGGAGCTAAACTCATGATAGCTTTATGGGGATTAGGTATTACCTTTTTATTTGTTGTTGTTTTTACTTTTGTTTATTTTAAATTTTTCAGAGAGAACAAATTTGCCAAATCGCTTTTTGTTTTTACTTTCCTCGCCATTTTTGTTGTAGCCATTTTAAAACTGACTATTTTCTATTTTTTTCCTTATGGATATGTTTCAGACAGATTGCCGTTTTATGCTGTACCCTCGCCCAAAGCACTCGGTATTTGGTGGATGCTCGGCGCCTTAGGGATTTTCTTTTTATTTTTAAAATTCAGGGAAAAAATTGAAAAACTCAATGCTTTTAAATTTCTTTTGACGCTTTATTTAATCTTTATCGCTTTTAGCATCAGCGTCGCTGCAATACGCGAGGGTTTTTACAGCGTTTATGAGCCATTTACACGCACGAGATGGGAGTATACAGGAGACATGCTTTTGGTAACGAGTATTCCTGAATTTTTACGGGACTATGTTGCTCTTCAGCCGAAATTGACCGTGCATGCCAGCGTGCACCCTCCCGGCTACACTCTTATTTTGTACTTTTTTCATCAGTATCTCGGCGCCGGATTCGCCGGCTTAGCTGTTTTGATCATCATGCTCGGTGGCTTTGTTATATTTCCACTGTACTATTTTTTAAAGAATTTTGCCACCGAAGACAATGTTCGCAGAGGGCTTCAGATTTTTATTTTTGTGCCAAGCTTTGTCATGATGAGCGCAACATCCATGGAGGCGGCCTTTTTGTTCTTTTCTTGGCTGGCGATTGCGATTCTTTACGAGGGTTGGAGGCGCGGCGCATTCTTGTCCTTTTTGGGCGGCGTGGCCGCTGCCCTCGCGCTTTTTTTAAATTATTTGTTTGCGCTTTTGGCCCCGCTATTTTTAATATTATTTTTCATGCTTTATAAGCGCGGGATTGTTACAAGAATCATTCCCACTTTTTTTGGGTTTTTGATGTTTTTCGCGGCGCTTTATTTATGGACAGGTTACTCCATAATTGAAAATTTTTTTGTTGCTCACGGCAGATTATACCACAACGTTGGGAGCAATTTTGAATCCGCAATGTTGTATCTGGCCTATTTTGTCATGAATATATCTGCCTTTGCCGTTTATTTGGGTTTGCCCAACATAAAGGCGCTGATTCGCGGGACGACAGATTTGTTGCGCGAAAATAATTTTATTGGTTCCTCCGGCGCAATAATAGTTACCTTAATTATTTTTTTGGGTTTATTTCAAGGAGAGGTGGAGAGGCTTTGGCTGTTTTTGACGCCCCTTTTCATTTTGCCTTTAATTAGAGCTACAGAAAATTTTGATAAAACCCAATTTGCATCGCTTTTATCTTTATTGTTTTTCCAGATAATTCTTACGCAAACATTATTTTATACATATTGGTAGTTTTTTATGGAACAGCGCAAAGTTTCCGTTGTTGTACCGGTGTTTAACGAAGGCTCTTCGCTGGGAGTTTTGCATTCAGAAATTTTAGATGTGTTCAAAAAAACGCGCGTGCCCTTCGAAATAATTTACGTTGATGACGGATCATTTGACAATACGTGGGAAATTTTAAGTAAATTACCGCAAGCCAGCGCTATAAGTTTGCAGAAAAACTTCGGTCAGACCGTTGCTTTGGCCGCTGGCATAGAAAGAGCCAGCGGAGATATTATTGTTACTTTGGATGGAGATTTGGAAAATGACCCGAATGACATACCAGATCTGTTGGATAAATTAAATTCCGGATACGATATTGTTTCGGGTTGGCGCGTTGCCAGGTGGAGGGGGCAGTTTTTGACAAGAAAATTGCCGTCTATTTTGGCTAACGCGGCAATTTCTTATGTGACAGGCGCCAAGCTCCATGATCATGGTTGCACGCTCAAAGCGTATAAAAAAGAGGCGATAAAAAACTTGCAACTTTCAGGGGATGCGCACAGAATGCTTGCGGCTTACGCTTATTTATTTAACAAAGCGCGCATTGCGGAATTGGCAGTGAATCACCGCGCGAGAAAGTTCGGCAAGTCGCATTACGGCCCGATGCGTTCGTTCAAGGTTTTAATGGATCTGCTGTCGCTTTCGTTTTTTCATCGTTACAGCAATAGGCCTATGTATTTTTTCGGCGGCGTTGGTTTCGTAAGCCTATTTTTAGCCCTTATATTTTTTTTAGACATGCTTTACCGCAAATACTTTTTGGGAGTAAGTTTTATCCAAACCCCTTTACCGGTATTGGTTGCTCTTGGCGTTATGATTGGCGCGCAATTTATTCTAATGGGGCTTTTGGCCGAGTTTTTCCAATGGAAATTGAGTCGGCCGCTTTATTATCAAATTAAACAAGAAGTTATAAATAAATAACAACATGTGTGGCATAACCGGTTTTTACGGGGGCGGCACAAAATACACATTGGAAAAAATGACTTTGACGCTGAAGCACAGAGGGCCGGATGGCGATGGATTTTTTTTCGACGAAATTCAAAAAATAGGCTTGGGTCACAGGCGACTTGCTATTATCGATTTAGAAAAAGGTGGGCAGCCGATTTTTAATGAAGACAAAACCGTCGCGCTCGTTTTCAACGGAGAGATTTATAATTTTAGAGACTTGCGGAAAAATTTAGAGCAAAAGCATGTTTTTACAACAAACACGGATACGGAAGTTATCGCGCATCTTTACGAAGATCACGGAGCCGACTGCTTTAAATATCTCAATGGGATGTTCGCCATCGCTCTTTATGATTCCAAGAGCAAGGCTTTGATTTTGGCTCGCGATCGCATGGGTAAAAAACCGCTCTATTGGGGTGTTTTTGGGAACTGCCTGCTTTTTGGTTCAGAACCCAAATCGCTGTTTGATCATCCTGCATTCAAAAAAGAGCTTGACTTGTATTCATTAAATAAATATTTAAGCTATGAATACATTCCTACGCCTCACAGTATTTATAAGGGAGTCTACAAATTGGAGCCTGCGTCTTATTTGGTTTGGCATGGCGGCAGAGCAGACATTAAAAGTTTTTGGCATATCTCTTCCGGCGGCAGTAAATTGAGTTTTGAAGAGTCATTAAATCGGCTTGACGGGTTGTTTTCTGAGAGCGTGGAAATGCGCATGGTTTCCGACGTTCCTTTGGGCGTTTTTTTAAGCGGCGGCATAGATAGTAGTACAATTGCTTATTACGCGCAAAAAAACAGCTTGCAAAAAATTAAAACTTTTTCCATTGGTTTTGACGAAAAAAGTTTCGACGAGTCTGATTATGCCAAAGAGGTCTCCGAATGTTTGGGTACGGAACATTTCGAGAAAAAATTTGCCAGCAAAGATTTGATAAATTTAGTCCCTAAAATTTTTGATTTTTTGGATGAGCCATTGGCGGACGCTTCTATTTTGCCCACTTTTTTGCTTTCGCAATTCGCACGAGACAAGGTAACTGTTGCTCTCGGGGGCGACGGCGGAGATGAGCTTTTCTGCGGTTACGACACTTTTTTAGCCGAAGGCGCTGGCAGAGTATATGAAAACATTCCGATTGCGGTTAGACAATATTTTATAGAACCGATTATCAAAGCGCTGCCAACGAGCGATAACAATTTTAGTCTGGATTTTAAATTAAAGCAGTTTTTGAGAGGGGCTGGCGAACTCGGCGGGCGCAGGCACATGCTTTGGTTGGGGAGTTTTAACGGCGAAGAGCGCGGCAGGCTGTTTAAACCGGATGTGTGGTCAGTGCTTAAAGATGAGGACGTGTTTGAAGGTGTTGATAAATACGCGAATCTAAACCATCTTTATTTAAGAACTTACATGATGGACGGAGTTTTGGTGAAAGTTGATCGCGCAAGCATGGCCAATTCTTTGGAGATAAGGTCGCCATTTTTGGATTGGATGGTTGTGGAGTTCGCAAATTCTTTGCCGCAAAATTTTAAGCTTAAGCATTTTACTACGAAGTATATTTTAAAAAAAATAATGGCAAACAAACTCCCACAAGCTATTATTAAAAGACCCAAAAAGGGTTTTGGTATACCCATGGCCATATGGCTTAAAAATGATCTGCGGGCATTTTGTGACGAGATTTTGTCTAAAAGAAATATAGACAAATCGGGTCTTTTTAATTTTGAGTTTGTGAATAAATTAAAACAAGAACACTTCACGGGGAAGCGCGATAACCGCAAACAACTCTGGACATTAATGGTATTTCAAATGTGGCAAGATAAGTGGGGCTTATGAAGGACGCGCACTACCAAACTATTTATGATACGGAGGTTTCGCATTGGTGGTACAGAGTGCGCAGAAAAATTGTGCATGATTTAATTTGGAAATACTTCCCGCATGGTCGTGATCTAAAAATACTTGATATTGGATGCGGAGCATGTCTGCTCGCCAAAGAATTGGAAGTTTACGGCGAGGTAAGCGGGTTGGATGTTTCGCCAATGGCTATTGAGTTTTGCCGTGAACGCGGCGTTTTGCAAGTTGTGCATGGGAGCGCGGAACGTATTCCTTTTGGAGATCGGTCGTTTGATTTGATTTTGGCATTGGATGTTATTGAACACATTGAAGACGATCGGCGAGCTTTGCAAGAAATTTACCGCGTTTTAAAGCCGGGCGGTGTGGCTATTATCTTTGCCCCGGCCTTCAACTTGCTTTGGGGCGTTTCCGACGAATTAAGCAATCATTATCGCAGATATACTATTAAAGAATTGCGTAAGAAAATTCGAGAAAGCGGTTTTGAAATAGCGCGTCTGTCCTATTTTAATTTTTTTCTTTTTGTTCCAATTGCTCTAGTGCGGCTGGCTGCCCGTTTGTTCAGGCTGTCAATAGAATCCGAAAACACCATTGGATCGGCGCTTATTAATTCCATGCTATATAAAATTTTTAATTTGGAATCCAAAATGCTTAAATATATAAATGTGCCGTTTGGAGTATCGATTCTTGCGGTATGTCGCAAACCGCATTACAATAATACTGCACAAGATGATTAAAGATCTAATAATCTCAATGCGTCCCAAGCAGTGGATTAAAAACCTGTTTCTTTTTGCCGCGATAATTTTCGTAAAACAGTTTACCGACGTTGAAAAACTCACCGCAGTGTTTGAGGCGTTTATGATTTTTTGCTTTGCCTCAAGCGCTGTTTATCTGATAAACGATGTTTGGGACGCGCCGTATGACAGGAGGCACCCGCAAAAGCGCTCAAGACCAATTGCTTCCGGCGTTTTCCCGGCGCTGGAAGCCGTTTTTGCCGCTTTGGTTTTCGGAGCCCTCGCGATTTTTTGGAGCTTTTACATAAATAATTTTTTCGCGCTGGCCGTAATCGGCTATGTCGCTTTAATGCTAATGTACTCTTTTTACCTTAAGCGCCTGGTGATAGTGGATGTGATAGTTATCGCTTTGGGGTTTGTAATCCGCGTGATTGCTGGCGCTGTAGCCATAAACGTCAGATTTTCCGAGTGGCTGATTCTTTCCACTTTTTTTCTGGCTTTGTTTTTGGCCGTGTCAAAAAGAAAAAACGAGCTCCAGCATGCGGATGAGACCGAAGCCAGGGCAGGTCTTGGACAATACTCTTTGGATCTTTTGGACCAAATGAATACAATTGTTTTGCCCTCCACCATAATCACCTACGCTTTTTACACTTTCAGTTCCGAACACAGCAAATTGCTTATGATCACAGTTCCCATCGTGCTTTACGGGCTTTTTAGATATTTATTTTTGATTAATACTAAAAGATGGAGCGATGATGGCCCGACGGATGATCTGCTTTCAGACAAAAATTTGACGCTCACCGTTTTTATCTGGCTGGCGGTGTCTGCCGCAATAATTCTTTATGCCGGATAGCGAAAGGTTTTTTGAGGAGCTGGATATGCCGTGGTCGGGCGCTGTGATTTTTTTGGATGTTGACGGTACTTTACGGCCGGACGGAGAGAACGATATGAGTCCGGAAGTTTTAAGAAAATTGGATGAATTAAAAACAAAAAACACAGTTCATTTGGTTAGCAATCAAGACGGCAAGGCAAAAAAACCAAGCCGGAAAGTCGCGGATGGAACAGATATAGCGGGCAAGAAAGTCATAGTGATCGGCGATAAATTTTTAACGGACGGGCTTTTTGCCAAAAATATCGGCGCGGAATTTATTAAGGTTAGGCGCAAAATATCAGGCCGCGAATCATTTTTTGTAAAAATTACTTATTTAATGGATGACTTGGCATGGAAAATAAGCAATATTTAATTACCGGCGGCTCCGGATTTTTGGGCATAAATTTGGTCAGGTTTTTGCTTGCAAAAAATCAGCGTGTAAGAGTTTTGGATATTGCGGATTTTGATTATCCCGAAAAAAATAAAATTGAATTTAATTTAGGCGACGTCCGCGATAATCAGGCGATAGATAAAACAATGAGAGGCGTTGACGTTGTTGTGCATGCTGCTGCAGCCCTCCCGCTTTACTCGCGAGAAGACATTTTTTCAACGGAAGTTGAGGGCACAAAAAATGTTTTAGAAAGCGCAAAAAAGCACAATGTTGACAGATTTATTCACATCTCAAGCACTGCGGTTTACGGCATTCCTGATCACCACCCGATTTATGAGAATGATAAACTTATTGGAGTGGGCCCCTACGGCGAAGCCAAAATCTTGGCAGAAGAGGAGTGTTTGAAAAAAAGAAAAGAAGGAATGGTTGTGTCCATTCTGCGCCCGAAATCTTTTATCGGCCCTGAGCGGTTGGGAGTTTTCGCGCTTTTTTACGATTGGGCAAGCGCGGGGCATAATTTTCCAATGATCGGCAGCGGCAAAAACCGCTATCAGCTTTTGGATGTTGAGGATTTATGCGATGCGATTTGGCTTTCGGCGACTTTGCCGAAAGAAAAAACCAATGACGCTTTCAACATTGGCGCCAAAGAATTTATGACGATGCGCGAGGACTATCGGGCGGTTTTGGATCGGGCCGGATATGGAAAAAAAATAATCGGCTTTCCGGCGGCGCCGATGATTTTGGCTTTAAGATTTTTAGAGATTTTGCGCCTTTCCCCGCTTTACAAATGGGTTTACGAAACCGCAGGCAAAGACTCTTTTGTGTCAATAGAAAAAGCGGAGCGAGTTTTGGGGTATCATCCAAAATATTCCAACAAACAGGCACTCATTCGCAACTACGAATGGTACTTGGCCAATATGGATAAATTTAAAGATCAATCCGGAATTTCCCACCGAGTGCCGTGGAAACAGGGGATACTAAAAATCGCTAAGTATTTTTTTTGAGTTTATGAGCCACGCTGAATATTGTGGCCAATTTATAAAACCCGGCGGCAAGGTTTTGGATGTCGGCTCCGGCAGAGGCGATTTTTTGCGCGGGATGGCGAGTCTCGGGTTCGATGCGCGTGGAGTTGAGTCAAGCCCGGAGCGCATTTTTTCCGCCACAGGCGGAAAGGTTGTCCGGGCAAGCGCGGAAGATTTGCCGTTCCAAGATAATTATTTTGATTTTGTAAATTGCGCCGAGGTCAGCGAGCACGCTGACAATCCTGCAAAAATGCTTGCGGAAATTTTTCGTGTTTTGAAGTCGGGCGGGAAATGCTACATAAGTTTTCACAATCGTTGCGGCGTTTACGATTACCACTATCATTTATATTTTATTAATTGGATGCCAAGAGCGTGGACCGAGCCAATTTTAAAGTTTTTGGGAAAACAAAAAAAAGATGGTCAGGCGGGCCGTCAAAAATTAATTTCCATGCACTACTATACTTGCGGCAGAATTTTAAGGATGCTTCGCGATGCTGGTTTTTCTGCCGCAGATATTCGAGCGGAAAGAATAAAAAAAATCTCAGGCGTTTTTCATATTTTATTTTTATTTTTTTATTTCTGTTTGCTCCGCCCGTTTTATTTCAATACTTTCCACTTTCTGCTTGCTAAACCTTAATCCGGCCTGATAAGTTATAAGAGATATGACTTTTCTTGTTACAGGCGGATGCGGTTTTATGGGATCAAATTTCATCCATTTTTTGTTTAAGAACCTTAATGGAGTCAAGGTTATAAATTTGGATTTGCTTACGTACGCCGGCATTAAAGAAAACCTGAAGAGTATTCCAGCAAAGCGCCACAGATTTGTAAAAGGCGACATTGCCGATACAAATTTGGCGAGGCGATTAATGAAGCAAGCGGACTATGTGGTTAATTTTGCGGCGGAAACCCACGTGGATAGATCCATTCATGCAGGTTCGCATCAGTTTATTCACACAAATATTTTTGGCGTACATTCACTTTTGGAAGCGCTGCGAATGTCTCCCAACATTAAAAAAATGATTCATATTTCAACGGACGAGGTGTGGGGTGATTTGGATTTAAAATCAAAAGAAAAATTTACCGAAGAATCGCCGCTTAGGCCGAATTCTCCGTATTCTGCTTCTAAGGCCGCAGGCGATCTGCTGGTCAGATCATATGTTAAAACATATGGATTGCCTGTAATCATTTCTCGTTCGGTAAATAATTTTGGGCCGAGGCAGCATCCGGAAAAATTGATACCGTTTTTTGCAATACAAACTGTGCAAAACAGACCACTGCCCCTTTACGGAGACGGCAAAAATGTCCGAGATTGGCTTTACGCTGACGATCACTCGGCAGCGGTTGCGGCGCTCTTAAAAAAGGGCAAGATCGGCGAAATCTACGCTGTTTCGCGGGGCCGGGAATATTCTAATTTGGAGATTGCTAGAAAAATATTAAAAACGCTGAACAAGCCGGAAAGTTTGATAACTTTTGTGCAAGACCGGCCGGGGCACGATCGCCGTTATTCAGTTGACTCCTCAAAATTGAGGCGGCTTGGCTGGCGGCCTCGCCATTCACTGGATCAGCAATTAAAAAGCACTTTAATGTGGTATGCTCAAAACAACGGCTGGCTTAAGAGCGTTTTAAAGAAAAGTAGCAACATAAATCAGCATATAAAAACATGAAAGCCGTAATTTTAGCTGGTGGCGACGGTACCAGGCTTCACCCACTTACGTTAGTTACGAATAAGCATCTTTTACCTGTTTATAATAAGCCGGTTATTTATTACGCGATAGAAAAATTGGCGGCTGCCGGAGTTGACAAAATAATGGTAGTTACCTCGCCTCGGCAAGTTGAACATTTTGTGAATTTGCTAGGTTCCGGGCAGAATTTTAAGTCCAAAAATACCGGCAAGCAGACCCAGATAGTTTACGGAATACAAAACGAGCCTAGGGGCATCGCGGAGGGGCTTTGGATTGCAAAAGATTACATTAGCAACGATAATTGCGTGCTTTATTTGGGTGACAATATTGTGGAAGACGACATCGGCGAGCATGTTGCTAATTTTAAAGACGGCGCGACGATTTTTTTAAAAAAAGTGGAGGACCCAGTTCGATTCGGAGTAGCATCCGTGGATAAAATGGGTAATGTTTTGGAAATCGAAGAAAAGCCGAAAAACCCAAAATCAAATCTGGCCGTGGTCGGAGTTTATATTTATGACAACTCCGTTTTTAATAAAATGACCGGCCAGCCCAAATCAGCGCGCGGCGAATATGAAATTACATATGTAAACAACAAGTATATTGAAGAAGGCACATTAAAATCTGTTTTGCTTAAAAAAGATTGGTTTGACGTGGGAACATCTGAAAGTTTGTTTGCGGCCGGAAATTTTATGAGAAACAAAATTTCACGCCTTGAATCATGAGTGATTTAATATACAGATCGCCGCTTTTGTATAGATTAGCGATATTTTTTTTATATAGAGGCGATTATTCAGAGAGATATGAAATATTGGACCGATTTATTAAAGAAAGGTCATCTGTGGTTGAACTATGCTGCGGTCCGGGCGACTTCTATCGCGGATTTTTAAAGAAGAAAAATGTAAACTATTTGGGGGTTGATAATAGCGCCGACTTTATTAAACGCTGTAAAAAGAAAGGAATCAATGTAATTTGGGGCGACGTATCGCAGTTCAATTTTATCAAAAGTGATTATTATATAATAATATCTTCGCTTTATCAGTTTCACCCCGATATAAGAGAGTTAATAAATAAAATGTTACAGTACGCCAAATGCGTGTTAATATCAGAACCGATTAAGAATATTTCAAATTCAAAATATAAAATTATTTCTAAAATTGCCGCATATCTCACAAATAAAAAAAATTATGAAAACAATTTCCATTTTACTGAAAAAAGTTTGGACACAATGATGCTGGCTGGTTTTAAAAACAAAATTGTTTACGTTCAAACAACAAAAAACGGCAGGGAAAAAATATACGTGTTAAAAAATGAATCAAACTGACTTATCTTTAGTCGTCGCTTGTTACAATGAGGAGCCTCACTTGGCGGAAAGCATCGCCGAAATTGAGGCGATAATGGAGCAAACTTTGTATTCTTATGAATTGATTTTTATTGATGATTGTAGCCAAGACAAAACAATAGATGTGATAAAAAAAATTTGCGCAGAGAGAAACAATTGCCGCTATGTTTTTCATAAAAAAAACATCGGGCGCGGAGGAACGGTGCGCGAAGGATTCCTTATGGCGCGGGCACCCTTCGCCGGTTTTTTGGACATTGATTTAGAGGTGCACGCGCGCTATATTCCAAGCATGATTTTGTGGCTGGAAAAAGGTTATGATATGGTTGCTATAGAAAGAACCGAAAAATTGAGCTCGAACCCTTATAAGTTATTGCGTTTAATTGTAAGTGGGGTTGGCGCAAGAGTGGTTCGCTATTTTCTGCGCACCAACTTCCCAGATTCGGCATCGGGATTTAAGTTTTTTAATATGAACACGATGAAAGATGTGATTGCAAATACCAAAGATGATGGTTGGTTTTGGGATACGGAAATAATTTTAAGAGCAGAAAAAGCAAATAAAAAACTGAAATCCATACAAGGAGTTTTTGAGCATCGATTGGATAAAAAAAGCACCATGCGCCTTATACCCGATACCATCGCGTACATCAAGACAATTTTAAGGTTTAAGAAAAACAAGCTATGAGAAAAGATTTTTTAACGTTCGGCAATCCGCTGATAGAGCAGCCGGAAATCGATGAAGTCGTTGATTCTCTAAAAAGCGGCTGGCTCGGGACTGGGCCGAAGGTAAAAAAGTTTGAAGAGTTGTTCGGCAAATATAAGGGCGTTAAATATGCCGTGGCTCTTAATTCTTGCACGGCCGCTTTACATTTGGCCTTGCTCGCCATTGGCATAAAACCAAAAGACGAAGTGATTGTGCCGGCAATGACTTTTGTCGCAACCGCGAATGTCGTTATTCATGCCGGCGGAACTCCAGTTCTGGCTGATTGCGAGAAGGGCACCATGAACATTGATCCGGCTGATGTGGAAAAAAAGATTACCAAAAAAACCAAAGCCGTCATCCCAGTGCATATGGCCGGGCGCTCCTGCGATATGGATGCGGTAATGGCGCTGGCTAAAAAATATAATTTAAAGGTGGTGGAAGACGCCGCTCATGCCGTTGAAACGGAATATCGCGGCAAAAAGGCGGGGACCTTCGGGGATATCGGGTGTTTTAGCTTTTATGCCACAAAAAATTTGGTTACCGGAGAGGGCGGCATGGCCATTACAAACAACGGGGAATACGCCGATAAAATGAGGATTTTGTCTTTGCACGGAATTAGCGCGGATGCGTGGCAACGATTCGGAAGCGACGGATATAAGCACTATCAGGCGATATACCCGGGCTATAAGTACAACATGATGGATTTGCAGGCGGCGCTGGGCATTCATCAGCTAAAGAAAATAGATAAACATTGGGCGAGGCGTCAGGAAATATGGAACAAGTACAACGAAGCGTTTAAAAATTTGCTGGTGTTTTTGCCGGCGCAGATTGAGCCAAACACGAAGCACGCATATCATCTTTATACTCTGCTTTTAAACATAGACAATTTAAAAATAACCCGCGACCAATTTTTAGAAAAAATGACGAAGAATAACATTGGGGTTGGGGTGCATTTTATTGCTGTGCATATGCATCAGTATTATCGCGACAGATTCGGATATAAAAAAGGAGATTTTCTCAGCGCAGAATGGATTTCGGAGAGAACAGTTTCTTTGCCGCTTTCTCCGAAATTAACGGACGACGACGTTAACGACGTTATAACTGCGGTAACGGACGTTTTGAACCAGCAACGAAAATGACCAAAAGATTTTTTAAAGAACACTATTTAATCGCCGTTTCGGGGCTGCTGCTGACGCTGTTAATTGAGGCGCCGCTTTTGGCGTTTCCTTTTGTTTCAAAAAATTATCAAGACATCAATATCCCGCATTTCGGCACGGACTCCCATTTTTATCTAAGCCGCGCGCAAGAGGCATTGGAGCGGAATAATCTCGGAAATGCCTTTTTGCGCGAGGGCAAAGACAACCAAGACGCATATTTTGTTTACAACGAACGGGCACTGGCGCTGCTGCCGAGAGTTTTTGGGCTGGCAGACGCGGTTAGCGCCCCGACATTTTATGCAATTTATAATTTCGCCGGCGTATTTGCCTTAATTTTGCTTATTTATTTTTTTACGCTGCAGCTTGCGCCGGGCAAGCTGCTGGCGGCCGTTGCCGCGATTTTTGTCGTTGGGGGATATCACATTGCATATAAAGATTTTTTTTATATGGATTTTAACCTTTACGGCAGGCCGATTTTTCCCTATTTAAGTTCTTTGGCGCTTTTTCTTTACTTATTTTTTTTGGTCAAGAGCGTCAATACGGACAGGGTGGCTTACAAAATATCGGCAGGGGTTTTATTCGGCGCTCTGTTTTACGTTATTTTTTATGGCTGGACTTTTGTGCTGGCCCTAAACGGCGCGCTGTTTTTGTTTTATTTATTTAAAAAAGATTTCGCGCGCCTCAAAATGATTGCGCAGATAAGCGCGATAGGGGTTTCCCTTGGATTATATAATTTTGTGAAAATGCTGCGCTTCGCCGCCTCCGATATCGGATCCCAATCTTCGTATTTTAATTGGGCTTATCATACGCATAAACCTATTTTTAGCAAAGTGACGGCGGCCGCGCTCGCGCTGTTTTTATTTTTTTACTATAAAAAGAAGCGAGATCCGAATCTTATTTTAATTCTCGGCTTAATATCGGCGTTTTGGATTGTTTTAAATCAGCAGATTATCACCGGCAGAGTGGAGCAGCCCGCGCATTACCATTGGTGGTTTATCGTCCCGCTCGCAATAATTTCGGCCCTCTATATGTTATGGGTTTTGCTGGAAAAATACGAGTGGCGAAGATTTTTATTTGGATTTATTCTTTTTGCCGTTTTTGCCCACAGCGCTTTGGGGCAATACCGTTCTTTTTGGACAACCTTGCCGGGGAAAGAATATGAACAGCTATACCGGCCGATAATAGCGGAATTGCAAAAAGATCCCAACTCCGGCGTGATTTTGGCGGCGGATGACTATCTGGCGTATTTATTTACCATTTACACACGCCACGATTTATTTTGGCACACTGGCGCGACAGCGACGGTGATGCCTATGAGCCGTTTCTACGACACGCTTTACGTTTACGCTTATCTTAGCAAAAATCCTCTCGCCGACCCAAGTTACAAGCAGATTTATCAACACATCAAAGGTTTTGAATCCGGTTTGGATTATTATGATTATATTAGCAAGGCTACTGGCGTCGCGGAGATCATAAAACCGCAAATTGACGCGAATAATCTTTTAAAAAAGTACGGCGTTAACTATATTGTTTGGGACAAAAACAGGAATCCGGAGTGGGACTTGTCTTTTATAAAAAACCTCCGCCCGGTAACTTCTTACAACAATATTTATTTATTTCAAATAATGTATTAAAAATTAAAAAATGAAAGTCGTTTTCGTAACCTCATATGGATTCAATGCGCAAATGCGCAACTTTCTTGAATATATTTTGGCGAGGTTGCTCGTAAAAAATGGCGCCACAGTTCTCGCTTTTGCTAAGCCGGAAATCGGCGAAAAAGCTTTTTATGAATTGGACGGCGTACGCATTTATAAGCCGCGCTCTTTTGTTAGGGGCGTATGGTATTTGGCTGGGCACATTATTTTTTCAAGGCCGGATTTGATCCATGTTTTTAACGCCAGAAACAACCGTTTCGGCGCGCCTGCGGCTATTTTAGCAAAAATCTTAAACATCCCATTGATGTTCACGGAGTATGGGTTATTGCACGATCATTATTTGGTTACTGATCGCGATGACCCGTTCCCGTACGTGGAGAAAGTTCAATGGGACAGACCAATTATGGCATTCAAAAAAGTTTTTAGGGACAAAAATGTTATCGGGAATTTAAGAAACTACATTTTCCATTTGCCCATGTCGCTCGCAGACAAAGTAATTTTTGTTTCTAAGCACAACTTGGAAATAGCCCGAAAACTCGGGCTAAAAGATTTTCAATATCTGCCGTATATTTTTGATGAAGAAATATTTAAAACCGGCGGGGCAAAAGACGGCGATACGGAAAGGCTGTCGATTTTAAAAAAATATGGCGGCGGCAATCCGATCTTATTCGTTGGCCAGCTGAAACTAAGGAAAGGGTGGGATATCATTTTAGAAGCCATGCCTTTAATAGAAAAAAACCTGGATGCCCGCCTAATTTTCATTACTTCTGGTACCGACCAAGAAACTCCGGAGTTAACAAAAAAAATAGAAAATCTCGGGATCCGTAACCAGGTAATTTTTTTGGGCACAGCCGGCGTAGAAGTTCTCAGGGCGGCTTATAAAAATTGCAAAATGGTTATTGTGCCGTCGAGATATGAGGGATTTGGTTTGGCGGTGATTGAGGCTTGGGAAATGGGAAAGCCAGTGATCGCTTCCGATGTGCCTGCTATAAACGAACACGTTGAAAATAACCGCAACGGCATTTTGGTGCCGCCGAAAGATTCTAAGAAACTCGCTGGAGCAATAAATCTTTTGCTTAAAAACAAAACGCTCGGCGAAAAATTGGTGAAAAACGGCACGGAAACGCTGAACGAATTAAAATCAACTCCCCAAAAAAATAAATGGCTGGAGTTTTACGGGAAACCTACCTCATAACGGTCCGCGTTATATTGTTATCTTAAATATGCCTAAAATAGATACCGCCGTTATTTTGGCAGGAGGCAAGGGGCTTCGTTTAAGGCCGGAAACTGCCGATAAGCCCAAAGCCATGGTGAGAGTCGCAGGAAGGCCCATAATCGAGTGGATCATTCTTTGGCTTAAAAAAAACGGAGTAAAAAACATTATCTTGAGCGTGAATTACAAGAAGGAAGTGCTCACGGATTATTTTGGTGATGGCCACGGTTTCGGAGTTAAAATAACCTATAATCACCACAGGGGAGCGAAGGATACCGGCGATGCTTTTCGGAGCGTTTTTAAAAACATAAATCTTCCGGAAACTTTTATAGCGATGAATGGAGACCAGATAACCGATCTCCCAATTAAAAAACTGATAAAGCGTCATGAAAAATACCGCCCAATCGCTACCGTGGCGGTTTGTCCGTTGAAAAGCCCTTTCGGCATCGTGCATTTGGACGAGAATCATACCATTAAATCTTTCTATGAAAAACCCGTTTTGTATGATAAGTTTATGAATACCGGCATTTATATTTTTGAAAACGGGATCAAGAGCTATTTGCCTAAGCGCGGGGCGATCGAAAATACGGCTTTCAAACAACTGGCCAAAGCCGGAAAGTTAAAAGCCTATACTCATCGGGGATTTTTTAGCACCGTCAACGATCACAAAGATTTGGAGTCTACTGAAAAAATTTTAGCGACCTCAAAACTTAATTTCATATGAGAATTCTTATCACCGGCATAACTGGTTTTATCGGAAGCGAGCTTGCGCGTGAACTTTTAAAAACAAAGGAGCACGAGCTTGCCGGGTTGGTTCGCGCCACCTCGGACAGGGGTCACCTCGACAATATAGCCGATCTGGCGTCTAAACTTTCGCTTTTTTATGCCAATTTCACAGATTGGCACGCTATCCAACAAGTTGTGCGCACGTTCCGGCCGAGCATCATTTTTCATCTCGGCGCCCAAACCGCCGTCAGGCAGTCTTTTGAGTTGCCGCACGAATTCAACGAGACAAATTTTTTAGGGACGATAAATCTTGCGCATGCCGCCTTGGAAATCCCGAATTTCAAGCAATTCATTTTTGCATCTACAATGGAAGTCTACGGCTGGCAGAAAACCAAAAAACCATTCAAGGAAGAAACAATTTTGCACCCGGCAAGTCCCTACGCGGTTTCAAAAGCCGCTTCGGAATATTATCTGGAAATGGCGGCGAAAGCCTACGGCCTGCCTTATTTGATTTCTCGGGCTTGTAATACCTACGGCCGGAAACATAATACGGGATTTATCGCAGAATACCTGATAACAACAATGCTTGCCGGCAAAGACGTTTACATAGGTACTCCGAAGTCCGTACGGGATATGATGTACGCGGAGGATCACGTAGGCGCCTATGTGAAACTTTTAAAAACTCCTTTGATAAATCAAACGTTCAACTTCGGTACCGATTCGCGAACCAAAATGCTTGATCTTGCTAAAAAAATTAGACAAAAACTTAATTTTAAGGGCAAAATTATTCCGCACTTCCCGCCAAACTACCCGTGGCGCCCTGTTGCGGAAGAATTTCTTTCGGTTGACGCATCCAAAGCCAAACGCCTTTTGGACTGGAAGCCTAAATACTCTCTAGATAAAGGCCTGGATAAGATCATTGAATATTGGAAGAAGCAAATTTAGGCGGTGCGTTTTAAGTAAGCTAGATTTGTGTAGCCGGTTTTATAGAATTCTAAATCGGCCAGGTTTTCAACGGCGAGCGCTTCTAATCCGCCGCCATTTAATATCCGATAAACAGAAAATCCATAATTTTGAATTTGTTTCAAAAAATTCTCCGGCTGAATTTGCAGATTAATCAGCGATTTCGGCGAGAATTCGCTTACTACCATAAGTTCCCGACTTTTGGAAAATAATTCATCCATACCGCGGAAGGCGAACGGCTCCCCGCCCTCTATATCAATTTTTATCACATCAACTTCGGCAATATTATTTTGCGCCAGGAACGTGTCCAGCCTGATCGCCAGTACGGATATTTTCTGCGAAGGAAGCCGGGGAGTTACAATACTGTGGCAGCCGGTGCTTTGGTTTATTTTGTAAAAAGTGATTTCGCCGTCCGAGTCAGCAACGGCTTTGTTGACTAAAGAAACATTTTTAAGGCCGTTTGTGTTTTTGCAAAGCAGCGCGAAATTTTCCGCGTCGGGCTCGAAAGCGAAAACTTTTCCTGACGGTCCCACGAGCTTGGAAAAAAGTACGGTGTAGTAGCCGATATGCGCGCCGATATCTATTACAGTCATGCCCGGCTTGACGTTTTTTTTAAATAAAGAGAAAGTGTCGGCTTCGTATTTGTGAAGCAGCATTTCCAGCTTCCAATCCCAGTCGAACTTTTTCGGAAAATTCCAGCCGAGCCCGGCCGCCAGAAGGTTAACCGACAAATTTAAACAACCTCTTACTGCCCGATCCGCTGTCGGCGAATTAAGAACTTTTTTGTACAGCTTTTTAGCTTTAGGGAATATTTGCGTTGTTTGCCCCATTTATTTCTTGAGAATAACAATCTAGCCGATTTTTTGCAAATGCAGTTTTTTGGCTAGCAAGTCCGCCAGCGGGTCAATTCCTGCCAATATTTCTTCGAAAGACGACTCCTGCCCCCAGTAGCGGTATAGTTCAAATTCGGCCGTTTCTTCAAACATCGCCGCTAAAAAATTTAAAAGCTCCGCCTCACTATAATTAAAGTTTTCAAGCTGGGTTTTAACCAGGTTCGGCAAGTCTTCAAGCGCCCGGCAGTTTTTAACGAACGAGAGTTTATTGTAAAAAACATCGCCGCAAGTGATGACCGGTTTTTTTAACAGCATCGCTTCCCAGGCCGCCGTGCTTATTATAGTAATGACAATTTTTGACATTTTTGAAAGCTCAAAGCTCGTCACCCGCGGATTTATAAACTTAACATTGGGGATTTTTTTCAGTTCTTTATAGTATGAGCGCGGCCGGTAATTTGCCATCGTCGGGTGATCTTTGACGTATAGCTTAAACCCCGCAGGCAACGAACGCGCTATTTTGTCCGCCAGATATATTTGGTTATCCATGAAAGGCGATTGCAAAAGTATAGACACATCCGGCTCTGAATGCATCGGGAAGAACGCGAAATTTTCTTTGGCATCAATTTTGTCGTAAAGATCATCGTAGCCGATAAGACCCCTTATTTTTCTTTTTGCTCTGTCGATCAACCATTCCGACGGGCGTATAAACGAATAATCCTCCGCCGATTCGCCGGCGAACCGCTGTAGCAGTAATTTGGAGAGAAATTTTAACGATTTGTACAGATTGCCGGGCATTAAGAACTTGAGCTGTTTTGGTCTGGCAATTTGTTGGCGTTCCGGGGTGGCGGTTTCATAATAAACTGCCGGCTTTACTCTAAAATCACGCAGAAATTTTTCAGCCTTAGCAAAATATGGGTTGTTTTTGTCGGGGCTTGCGACATTTCGCGCAAACGCTTTTTCTACTTCGGGAAACCTTTTATGTTCTTCGCTTAAAATGTGAGCATTTTTTATTCCGAACGGCATAAGAGTTAACACGCGAATGCCTTTTTTTTTGGCAACATGATAAAGCAGAAGGGAACCGACCGCACCCATAAATCTTATAAAAATAAAATCCGGCTTTTCTTTCTCCAAAAATTCCAAAACGGCTTTTGTTTTGACCTGAAGAATCTTCAGCATCTCTTCATGGCTGTATTTGGGCGTATTATAAGGATATTCCCGCACAAGCTGATTGAATCTTACTATGCGGTCAACGCAGATATACGGCCATAAATTAGGCAAGCCGTAATCTTTTTCGATTTGTTTTAAAAAATCGTAATCCAATTCGGCGCTTTTATAGTTATTGTGCAGTTCCTCGTCAAACAAAAGCGCGGAATAGTTTATGTCTTTTTGCGATTTTAAAAAATTATAAGCAGGGCGCGTGTATACGTACGCGCAAAAATCCGTAACGCCATATTTTTTTTTCAGAGCCACGGCCAGCGCGTGCGTCACATACGTGAAAGAGCGCTGGTGCAAAAAACAAGCCTTCATTACTATTTGAAACGCGCAGCCGCCTGAAAAGTTATATGTTAATGCGTAATACATTTATTCAGATAGGCGAGAGAAAGATCGGGCAAGGCTACCCGCCTTTTGTGGTCGCGGAGATTGGGATAAATCATGAAGGCGATGCGGCCAAAGCCAAACACATGATAGAAGATGCTCATAGCGCTGGCGCGGAGTGCGTTAAGTTTCAATGCCATGTGGTTGATGATGAAATGGTGCCGATAGCCAAAGACATCATTCCATCGCATACAACAGAGTCCATTTGGGACATAATGGCGCGATGCGCGCTTAACGAAAGGCAGGAAAGGGAACTAAAGGCGTATACGGAAAAACTTGGCATGATATACCTTTCAACGCCTTTTTCGCGCGCGGCTGCGGACAGGCTGGCAAGCATGGGCGTTTTGGCGTATAAAATCGGCTCCGGAGAGTGCAATAATTATCCTTTGGTTGAACACATTGCTTCTTTTCGCAAGCCGGTTATTTTAAGCACGGGCATGAATGATATAAAATCTATCGGAAAAAGCGTTGAAATTTTAAGAAAACACAAGGTCCCTTTTGCGTTAATGCACTGCGTATCGATGTACCCCACTCCATACGACAAGGTTCGTTTGGGCGCGCTGGATGATCTGAAGAAAAATTTCCCGGATGCCGTAATCGGACTCTCCGATCACTCATTGGGGGGTTATACAGCTCTTGCGGCCGTGGCTCTCGGCGCCTCAATTTTAGAAAAGCATTTTACTTCCGATAAAGCTTGGCCGGGACCGGACATTGCGATATCGCTTGATCCAAAAGAATTGGGAGATCTTGTTAAAGGGTCGCGCGCGATTTATCGTGCGGTTGGCGGCACGAAAGAAATTTTAAAGGAAGAGCAGCCGGTTATTGATTTTGCCTATGCTTGCGTGGTAACGACAAAAGACATAAAGATGGGGGACGTATTTAATGCTGGCAATCTTTGGGTTAAACGCCCGGGCACGGGCGAGATTAAGGCCGCGGAATACAATTCTGTTTTGGATAGAACTGCGAGTAGAAATATTAAAAAAGACGTTCAGCTGAAACACAGCGACATTATTTAAACAGAAAAATGAAAAAAAGAAGAATCCTGTTTATAACGGAGCGGCGCGCGGACTACAGCAGGCTAAAACCCATTATACGGCTGGTTCAAAAAAGCAAGAAATTGGAAATGCGTCTTTTGGTTGCGGGCGCACATCTTTTAAGGGGGCTTGGCGAAACCGGAAGGATAATAGCAAAAGACGGATTTAAAATTGACGCAGTTTTGCCGATGTTCAGCGAAAACGATCGCGATGACGGAACGGCTATGGTTGCCGGAATGGGGCGCGCGCTTGTCGGGATGGCGGATATCATTCCAAAACTAAAGCCCGATATAATATTTTGCGGGTTTGATTTGGGCGCGCATCTCGCGGCCGCAATCGCCGGAATGCATCTTAATATTCATGTGGCGCATATTCAGGGTGGGGAGGTGAGCGGAACCGTTGACGAGGTGTTAAGACACGCCATTACTAAATTTGCGCATATGCATTTCGTTGCCACTCCGGCCAGCGCGAAAAGGATAGTTAAATTGGGGGAGGACCCTAAATATGTTTTTTTGGTGGGCAGCCCGAGCCTTGACAGCATTCGCAGTGTAAAGTATTTTCCCAAAGAAATTATAGCTGAAAAATACGGTTTTGATCCGCGCAAAAAATTAATTATTTTTGCGCAACACCCGGTAACCACCGAGGAGGGGGCGGTGTTAAAACAGATCTTCGCCAGCATAGAGGCCGTGAAATACATAGTTAAAAAATATGACGCGGATGCTTTGGCGATATATTCAAACAGCGACGCCGGCGGCAGGCGCATTATAAACCGCTTGCTGAAATCCGGAATAAAAGTTTTTCCGCACATAGTTTATGAAGATTTTCTCCGGCTTCTTAATGTTGCCGACGCGCTGGTTGGAAATTCAAGCACTGGCATTCACGAGGCCCCCTCATTCGGACTCCCGACCGTAAACATAGGAACAAGGCAGCAGCTGCGGGAACGCGGGCAAAACATCATAGATGTTCCTAACGAAAAAACCGCAATAATTAAAGCAATTGAAAAATCTTTTTTTGATAAAATTTTTATTAGCAAAGTAAAATCTGGGAGAAACCCGTATGATCAGGGAAATACTGCGATGAAGGTTGTTAAAATTTTAGAAACGATAAAACTGCCGAATGTTCAAAAAGTAATCACTTATTGATTCATGAGAATACTTCTTATCGGCGGCACGGGGTTCATCGGCGAATATGTAACCAAAGAACTCGCGCGGCTGCACCACAAAGTTTATGTTGTCCACAAGTCTCCGTTGAAGGCCAAAAACAAGTTTGGGGGAGTGAGGTATTTCCGCACAGATCTTAATTTGCAAAATCCGCAGCTTAAACGCATTTTTAAGAGGGTGGATGTTTTGGTCACTTTAATACAGCCGGATTTGAGGCAGATGAAGAATGTTATTTTGGCGGCGCGCGGCGCAAAAGAGCTAAAAAAGATTGTTTATTTGTCAACCCTGCTTTTGTATCCGGACTCCGCTTCTCCGCAGAAAGAGACCGCTGCGCCAAAGCCGGTAACGCAGTACGAACGGAAAAAATACAAAGAGGAGTCTATGATCTCGCGTTTTGCAAAAAAAGAAAATTATCCGCTTACGGTGTTGAGGGTGGCGACTGTTTACGGAGACGTAAAAAATAAGGGAATCGTCAATCGTGTTTTTCTTTCTTTGATTCGCAGGGACGATTTGACTATACGCGGCGGGAGAAGCAATCTAAAGATGAGAGATTATATTTTTGTGGAGGACGCCGCCAAATTAATAGCATTTTTTATCTTAAGCAAGCAAAAAAAACCGCTGGAGGTGATAAATATTTCCACCGGCCGCGGATACTCCGTTCACGACTTGGTCGGCAGAATAGAGGCGATTACCGGCGGAAAAGCGGAGTTTAAAACGGGCAAACCGATTTCGGACAAAAACATCAATATCGGCGATAATAAAAAAATGAAGGCATTGTCTCAGTATAAATTCAAGCATAATTTGACGACGGGCCTTAAAAAAACTTACAAAAATTATTTAAAAATTTATTCATGACAAAGAATTTATCCGCGTGCATTATTTGCGGTTCCGAAAACCGCAAAGTTTTAAGGAAAAAGATAAGATACGGCATAAGGCGCAAAGTCCTTCAGTGCGTGCGCTGTTCTTTAATTTTCTTGGAGCCCTTGGCAGGCGTTTCAGCGGCCTATTACAGAAGCAACAAATACAGGGCTTTACACGGGCCAGATTTAAAAAAACAATCTTCTCCGCGCGAAATTTTCAATACATACCTGCCCTTTCAAAAACCGATTATACAAAAACTTGAACCAATTTTAAGGCCGAACATGAAAGTTTTGGACGTGGGCTGTTCAACTGGCCACTTTTTGGAGGCTCTTCGCGGAAGGGTTAAAACCAGAGTCGGCATTGAATTAGACGAAGCCGCCGTAAAATTTATAAAAAGGAATTTAAATTTCAAGGTTTATTCGGAGCCGATAGAGCGGGTGAATATGGCCGAAGGTCCGTTTGATTTAATTACGGCTCTGCAGGTTTTGGAACACGTCCCCGACCCTTTTGGTTTTCTGTCCGGAATTGCGAAAAATTTAAAACCGAACGGCTATTTGTATTTGGAACTCCCAAACGTTTCCGACGTTCTGCTGACTGTTTTCAAAGTGAAAGAGTACGAAGATTTTTACTACCGCGAGCCGCATGTTTATTACTATTCAAAAGACACACTCGGCGCTTTGTTAAAAATGGCGGGGTTTGAAGGCAAGCCGGGCAATGTGCAGCGGTATAATTTTTTAAATCATCTAAATTGGATACTTGCCGGAAAGCCGCAAAGCAATTTTAATGTTGGAAACGCCCAGCCTGTTTTGGTAAGCGCGGGAAGCGCAAGTGCGGCGATTAAAGACGATTTTAATGAATTTATTCGCGGCACCGACTCAAAATACAAGCAACTTGTGGGAAAATATAATTTGGGAGAAAATTTAACCTTTCTCGGGCGTAAGAAGTTATAATGTTATGAAAACGCGCGATACAAAGAAAAAAGAGCTTTTAGCCATTATCCCGGCCAGAGCCGGCTCTACCCGCGTGCCAAATAAGAATATTCGGCCTTTTGGCGGTAAGCCGCTTATTGCTTATACTATTTTGCAGGCCAGAGAAAATCCGTTTATTGACAGAGTGATTGTTGACACGGATTCGCCGAAAATTGCGGCGATAGCAAAAAAATACGGAGCCGAGGTTCCTTATTTGCGTCCGAAGCGGCTTGCCACATGCAGCGCCAGCGTAAACGACGCTATCTTGCTTTTGCTTCAGAGACTGGAAAGGGATGAGAATTACAAGCCAACCCATTTCATACTTTTGCAAACGACTTCGCCTTTGCGGGAACACGGAGACATCCAAGCTTGTTGGGATTTAATGAACAGCACCGATGCCACGACAGTGCTGACTATTATGCAGACGAATCCGCGTTTTTATCATTTGGATTCAAAACAAAACATTATTTTAGTGAATCGCCCCAAAGGAGGCGCGTTCAGCCCGAACACGCAGGACTGGCGGCCGGGCTATGTTTTGAACGGCTGCTTCGTGTATATCGTAAAAACGCCGGCTTTTTTGAAAGAAAAAAATGTTTACACAAAAAATACGAAAGCCGTGGTGTGCGACAGATGGCGTTCCGTGGATATAGACTATCCGGAAGATTTCGCGCTTGCGGAATATCTTTACAAAAACAAAAGCAAATTAGCTCGGCGCATACAAAATTTTAAATAGGATTTTTATGAAGACCGCGATTGTCGGATTCGGCTCCATCGGACAAAGGCATTACAAAAATTTAAGCGGACTGGCGAAGAACATTGTTGTTTTTTCCAAAAGGACCGATGTTGTTTTGCCGTTTCAGGTCAGAAGTTGGCGAGATTTTTATAAAAATGGGCCTTACGACGGAATAATTATCGCCAACGAGACCTCAAAACACATAAGCGCTTTGAAAAAATGTATGCGCATGACAAAAAATATTTTCATGGAAAAGCCGCTTTCTAATAATGCTAGCGGTTTAAATGATGTTGCCAGCGGCTTGAAAAGAAAAAAAATAAATATTTGGGTCGGATATAATTGGCATTTTTCAAAGACGCTTTTGAAAATTAAGAGCATTCTTCGGCAAAAAAAGCTCGGCCGCGTTTATTATATGCGCGTTTCCGTTGGGCAGGATTTGAGAGGATGGCGGCCTGGACGGGATTACAGCAAAATTTATTCAGCAAAGAAAAAGCTTGGCGGCGGCGTGATTCTGGATTTGGTGCATGATATAAATTACCCGGCTTGGCTTTTGGACGATGTTTTGATTCCGCAGATATCGTACGTCAGAAAAATATCCAATCTTAAGATAGATACGGAGGATTTTGCCGAAAGCGTATTTATCGGCAAAAAGACCGGCGCGATAGTGTCGGTGCACCAGGATTATTTGCGAACTCAAGGAAAAAGATCGCTGGAAATCGCCGGGAGCAAAGGAAGTTTGGTTTGGGATTCCTTAAGCCAAGAGATTGTTTTGGAAACTCCTAAAAAAACAACCAAAGCGCGCGTTCCGGAAGAGCGCAATAAGATGTATGAGAAAGAAATTAAATTTTTCTTGGATCAAATAAGGCGCGGCAAACGTTTTTCTAATATCAGCGAGGCGATCCGCGACATAAAAAATATTGAATGGTTAAAAAAATATGGCAGATAAAAAACTTACATTTTTGCAAATCGGGCTGGGTTCCATGGGAAAGCGCCGCATACGAAATCTCAACGCCAACGGCGAAAAAAATATTATTGGTTTTGATGTGTCTCCGGAGCGGCGCAGGGAAGTTGAGGAAAAATACGGCATAAAAACAATTGATGATTTAAAAAAACTTTCTGACAAGGATTTTGACGCGGTAATTATTTCTACGCCGCCGAACGCCCACGGAGATTATATTAGATTTGCGCTCCGCAATAAAAAGCATTTTTTTGCGGAAGTCGCGACTTCCGATGACGGCTACAAAGACATATTGGAAAACAAAAATTTAAACATCGTGACGGCGCCGTCTTGCACCTTGCGCTATTTTTTTCCGATCAGGACCATAAAAAAAGCCGTAAATGAAGGAAAAATCGGCAAAATTTTGGCGTACCAGTACCATGTCGGGCAATATTTGCCGGATTGGCATCCGTGGGAGGATTACAGGAAGGTGTTTTTTTCCAAAAAAGAAACGGGCGCTTGCCGCGAACTTTTTCCGTTTGAGCTTTGCTGGATTAATTGGCTTGTCGGGGCGGAGGTCGCCGATGTTTCCGGTGTCTTCGGCAAAGTTTCAGATTTGGATATGGATGCGGACGATGTTTTGTTTGCGAATTTGCGCCACAAAAACAATGTTTATGGCGCTATTTTTATTGATGCGATTTCCCGCAAACCGTTCAGGACCCTACAGCTTTTGGGAAGCGACGGCGCAATTGAATGGGAATGGCAGGACTGGGTAATAAAAATTTACGATGCCAAAACGAAAGAAACCGAAGTTATTAAAGCGCCGAAAGAAGATCCCACTCCGGGCTACACCGTTCAGTCCGAAGGAATGCATCAAGACGAATTAAAGGCCTTTTTAGACGCGATCTACGGCCTCGCGCCGTATCCCTATACTTTTGAAGAAGACTTGCAAAATTTACAGACTCTGTATAAACTTGAGAAAAATGAGCAATAATAACGATACGAAAATAAAAAAAGTGGAGGGCGAAACCCTCAAGACGTTTCAGGAAGAAATTCCTTCCCAATATTTTTCTCACAAAGATGAAGCCGCTTACCGCGATTACGTAAAGAACGCGGAGTTTGTTTACAGAGAACTGTTCAAATTCCCTCCGCAAATGTTTCGAGACGCCGAACTTATAGACTTCGGAGCCGGAACGGGAGAGAATACGGTGTATTTGGCAAACTGGGGCGCCAAATGCACGCTGGTTGAAATGAACCAGAAAGCGCAGGATATATCAAAGGAAGTATTTAGGAAATATGCGCGGAATTTTGACGACCATCATTTTGTCTGTTCTTCAATTTTTGATTATAATCCGGCCGATAACGAAAAGTATGACATTGTTCATTGCAGGGCCGTGCTCTCGCACACCGCGGCGAAGGAAGCGGCTTTCAAAAAAATCGCAAAGCTTGTAAAGCCCGGGGGATTTTTGATTTTTGGAGACCCGAATAAAGCCGGGGGATTTCAGAATATGCTTCAGCGCTTCGCCGTTTATCATTTTGCTTCAACACCTGATGAAATGGTGAAAGTCTGCGAGTTCCTTTTTAAGGAAGATATTGACCGCAGTGAGAAGTTTATTCCTCGCACCCGTCGCGCGATTATTTTTGACCGGTGGGTAATTCAATCACAGGACGACCCGTCAATCGCAGAAGTCGTGAATTGGATGAAGAATAGCGGTTTGCGTTTGTATTCATCGTATCCTCCATTTGCCATACCGCTTCGCGGTGATTCGCTGCATCACCAGCCAAAGTTTGACACCGCATCGGTATCTAATCTTGCCAATCTGGGCGTGCTTACAGAACTGGTTTGGATGCTGCAGACGGAATCGGACAGCGAAGCTTTCCCAAAATTTACCGAGGGGCTTACTCCGTTTGCGGAGGCGTTTACAAACCTTACTTCATGCGTGGCGAATTTTAACAAAGACACAAGTCTGGACGTCGGCCGCTTTCAAGAGTTGTCGCGCTCACTGGCAAAGTCTTCCGACGCGCTGAACTTTCTTCAGCCTCTTCGCGAGAAGCTTCTGCGAGCTCTCGCGGAGGCCGATGAATTTGTTGGTTTGGTTTATGCGGCCGATTTGGATAAATTGCGCAAGTTCATTGATAAAACAGAAGTTCTTTTCAAGGGCGCTTGCGGCATGCGCCATGCGGACTTCATTGCTTATAAGCCCGTTGAGAACAAAGATTAATTATGAAAATTAACAGCCATAACGAATGGGACAAGCTTAAGGAGATTATTGTTGGCCGCGGAGACGGGCACGCGAGTTTGGTGTTTCCCTGCCCGCCGATAGGCGGGGCGCATGGGCCGGTAACTGAAGAATTGCTGCAGAAAGCGACGGCGTTGGCAAAAAAAGCTTTTCCGCAATGGCTGATTGATGAAATTAATGAAGATTTGGACGGGCTGGCCAAAGTTTTAAAATCATTCGGCGTGAAAGTGCACAGACCGGATATTGCTCATAACAACAAATTTTTCGCGACGCCTTACTTTAGCGCTGTCGGCGACCACGTTTACAATATGAGAGATCTTCATCTTGTGGTCGGAAATACCGTTGTTGAGTCGCCGTCGCAGGAACAGCATCGTTATTTTGAAGCAATGGGGCTTTATCCGATTTGGCATGAGTATTTAAAAGATGGTTTTCGCTGGATAGCGGGACCAAAGCCGAGAATTCCGGGAGACCATATGGTAGTTTATGCGGCTGACGGAAGGGACGGGTATGATGACGGGCAAAAATATATAAAGCTGAAAGAAGACGAAATTTTATTTGAGGCGGCCAACACGGTTCGGCTGGGGAGGGACCTTTTGTATTTGGTATCCAGGTCAGGCAATTATCTTGGAGCAAAATGGCTGCAAAGCGTTTTGGGTGACGAGTATCGTGTTCATACTACCGACAAAATTTATCGCTCCAGCCACATTGATTCTACCGCTCTGGCTTTGGCTCCGGGCGTGATTCTTTTGAATAGCAGCCGCGTAAATGAGAATAATTGTCCGGAAATTCTGAAGAAATGGAAAAAATTGTATTTTGCCGACATTGTCCAGACCCCGGAGAAAACTCTGGAATTTCATGATAAAGTCAGAAAACCGGTTCATCAGCAGCTTTTGGCGATGGGAGTCCATTCTGGGTTGGATTCCGTGGCTTCTCCGTGGATTGGCATGAATGTGCTTTCCGTTGACCCCAAAACTGTTATCGTTGATAAGATTCAGGTTCCGCTCATTAAATTTCTTGAACAAAATGGGTTTACGGCAGTTCCAATCAGCTTTCGGCATTCGTATTACATGGGCGGCATCCATTGCAGCACGCTGGACACAGTCAGAGAAAGCAAGCTGGAGAGCTATTTTGGTTAAAATCTATGGCATACCAAAAAAAAATTCCGCATGGAATTATGTTCCATCATTTTTATAACGAAGCGCATCCAAGCGGGCAGGGAGCCATTTCTGCTGACGACTTGGATAACCTATTGCGCTATGTGGGCCTAGAAAGAATTTTGCCGCCGTTTGAGTGGTTAAAAAGGTTGAAAGAAAACAAGTTAAAGAATGGGGACGTTTGTTTGACTTTTGATGACGCTCTTTTGTGCCAGACGGAAATCGCCTTGCCTGTTTTAGAGAAACACGGCTTTAAGGCCTTCTGGTTTATTTACTCCGGCGTTTTTGAGGGAAAGCAGGAAAATTTGGAACTCTATAGATTTTTCCGTGTAAAATATTTTGATAACATAGATGATTTTTATCAGATATTTTTTAAAAAAGTTTCTGAAGCTGGAATTGCTGCGGACACAGACCCTGAATTTGAGAAAAGGATGCTGGAGAGTTTCCCGTTTTATTCCATAAACGACATTAGATTCCGCTTTCTGCGAGACAAGGCGCTCGGCAGAATAAATTATGAAAAAATCATGGACGCCATGTTAAAAGATTGCGGTTTGGACAAAAAAGCAATGTCAAAACGTTTATGGATGTCGGATAATGATTTAAAATATCTAAGCGGTAGCGGGCACGTTATAGGATTGCATTCTTATTCTCATCCTACTGCGCTCGCGGATTTGTCTTTTGAAGAACAATTCAGCGAGTATAAAAAAAATTACTCACACATAAAAAGAGTTACGGGTCAGAACCCGGTCGTAGCGGCGCATCAAGTGAGTTCTTATAATGATGATACTTTGAAGATTCTAGAAAAGCTCGGCATTGTTTGCTGTTTCCGTTCCAATATGTTTCCCAAAAAAGAAGGGGGCGCGCTTAACGCTAGCGCTCTTGAAATGGCCCGGGAAGACCACGCCAATGTTATGAGAATGATGAAAGATAGATAATGGTTTAAATAATTATGAAAGATTGTGTTCTTATCCGCAAAAAGGAGGTCAATAATGTTCTTGCGCTGGAACCGATGCGTGGCAAAAGGCAGCTAGAGCCGTTCAGGGCGTTATTTCTTTCTAAAAAAATCCCGTTTGGAATTATGGAAGACCACGAGGTTTCGGAAGCCGAAGCCGAGGTGCATAAACACGAAGCCGATTTGTGGATTGGGCTGGAAGGCAAGGCAGAATTTATTTACGGCGGCGAGCTTGTTGAGCCTTGGATTCGCGAAGGCACGCATAGCAACGAACTCGGTGGCGAGGATATAAAAGGCGGCACAAAAGTTGTTTTAAAAGCCGGAGACATTCTTTACATTCCGGCAGGTCAACCTCATATGCACACATCTTCAAAAACCGCCCGCATGCTCATCATAAAAATTCCTGAAAGATAAAAAGCCTCGGGCAATGCCGCGGCTTTTTAAATTGACTAAGAATTAAACGCTATTAGCATGCCGCTAAGCATACCAATCACAAGTATTGTTTTCTCATTCGCGTCAAGCTCTTTTATTTCTTTGAAGTAATAAAGGCCGATTAAGGTGGGCGCAATCATTTCCATAACGAGAAATGTCGGCTGGATTATAATAAGGTGAGCCGCTTGGTATGCCCAGTAGCTCGCCCATAAGGAGGAAACCATGCTCACGCTTAATAAGAATATCTGCAGTATGCTTTTTGCCTGCGGCGATAATGAAAGAACTTCGTCTTCCTGCTCGTCAATCTTTTTGTAGTAAAATATTTTTTCAATGGCAAAAAATGAGCGCAGATCTTTTATCGGTGTTTTGGAATAAACAAATACCACAATGGCTCCGATTAACGACCCGCTGTACCATGCCCAGATGTATTTCAGCGGGGGGACATCTTGCGCGCCGAAGTATTTCATGGAAAACATCGCTATGCCCCACGTGACGCTAAAATAGATAACGCATTTAAGAAGCAGTTTTTCTTTTGCCGCCCCGAGCGCTTGATCTGGGAGCTCTACGCCGATTTTTACGGCTTCCAGTTTTGCTTCCAACTCTGCTTTCTTGTTTCTATACATCATAAAAAAAAGCGCGGTAACAAGACTTACAGATGCGCCCGCAGAAAGGCCATTGTTGAGAAATTTTGCTTCGCTCAAGATATAATAGCCAAGCGCCATAGCAAGCACGTCGTCAAACACTAAATAAAGCGATGCGCGCGACATACTGATATCCGATGCTACCCAGTGTGCATATGCGGCTATGGCGTTAAAGAAGCCAATAATCATAACAATCATCACTACGCGGTCCAATGCCAGCTGCCCGAATATCAGCGCGGATATTACTCCGATTGCTGAACAGAAAAGATAGGTCAGCAAAAATCGGCTTGTTCTTGAATGCTGGCCCGTAATTTTTTTAATCAGCGCTGCCTGGAGAACGTGTCCGATAATCAGTCGCAGAAAAACCGGCAATAGCCAAATTGGAATCATGCCCACCCCCCAATTTGATTGTCAAAAGCTACTTAATCTTTAGCATATTTATAAAATTTTGTCTATATGCAGAAGCCATTCCGGCAGTTTATCTTGGCGGCGCAAAAATGCTTACCGAGGTTGGAGATGTAAGGCCGCTCTTGGTTAAACCAGATCCGGCGGTCATGAAAAAATTCCGGCCGCTGGATGCCAAGCCCGCGGTCAGAGAAATTGAGAATTTTTTGGACGCCATTTAAGCGTCTTAAGTGCAGTAACTTGTTACTGCACTCTTTATTTTTTAGTTTAAATAATGATGAAAAAAACAGCTTGCGAGCTTTGCGCGTTTGAGAATCCTAAGCCGACGGCAACCGCGGTCGTAATCCGCAACCAAAAACTTTTGGTTGTAAGGCGCGCGGAAGAGCCATTTAGGGGGGAGTGGGATTTTGTTGGCGGATATTTAAGTAAAAATGAAACGCCGGATGAGGCGTTGAGGCGAGAAATCAAAGAGGAGCTTGGTGTTAATTCTCGTTTAACTTATCTCGGCGCGTTTCCCG
>MFHO01000002.1:0-2460 GCA_001778635.1 Candidatus Giovannonibacteria bacterium RIFCSPHIGHO2_02_FULL_45_13
AGATCAAAAAATATTGCTTAAAAGATGTGGAAATTACAAAAAATCTTTATGAATTTGGTAAAAAAAATGGGCATGTGCTATTTTATTCAAGAGATGCCGGCGGCAAGATGGCAGTACCTGTCAATTGGTCGCCGAGCGAAAACTTAGGAGCAAAAAAGAATGTCCAACTCAAAATTTTTTAATATAGTGGGCAGCGAACTTGGTTTGGAAGAAGTGGTTGAGGCTATTTCCGATTTTGTGAAATCTAAGCCCCAGAGAAGGTACAAAATTATTGTGGGGACAGATTCGGCCGCGCGATCGGATGTGCAATTTGTGACGGCTGTGACTATCTGGCGGATAGGAAACGGCGGGATTTATTTTTGGACTCGTTCGGAGAAAACTATTTGCCACGATCTTCGCGAAAGAATTTATAAAGAAACGATCCACTCTATAACTTTGGCGCAGGAATTAAGGGGGAGATTAAAAGCAAAACTCGGAGACGAATTTTTCTGGGACGACCAGATTCATATTGATGTCGGCGAAAACGGCCCGACGCGCGAATTTATAGACGGTGTCGTCGGCATGGTCCGCGGCTACGGCTTTGACGCTGTAATCAAGCCGTATTCTTTCGGCGCTTCAATCGTCGCGGACAGACACACTTAAATATTATGGTGGACATTCGATGTCCGCCATTTTTGTCCTTGTCGTCCAATGGATAGGACGCAGGCCTCCGAAGCTTGAAATCCGAGTTCGAATCTCGGCGAGGACGCAATTCAAATAATTTGTTAATCTAATAAGAACATGGTCAAAAAAGCTCAAAAAGACAACAAAATTTTGTATCAGTGCGAAGAATGCGAAGTTTCGTTACGAAAATGAAAAAATTGCGAGAAAATGCGAGGAGTGGTGCAAAGAACACAAAAGCTGCAATATAGAAATTACAAAATACGGCATTCCGCCTGAAAATCGCGAAAAATAAAACCGCGCCAAGCGCGGTTAACGGTCTTTTATCTTTTTAATCTTTCGAGCTCTCTTTGTTGGCGTTCAATTTCTCTTTGCAATCGATCAATTTCTTCCTGCCGTTTTCGGTTTTCCAAATCCTGCTCTTGCAGTTGGTCGCCAATCAGCGCTCCGGCTCCCAAGCCGAGTGCTCCGCCGATGGCAGCGCCGGCTCCTGGATGTCCTGATTGGTTTCCTATAATGCCGCCGGCCGTTGCTCCAAGCAGTCCGCCGAAAATTCCGCCCTTTTCGCGGCTAGTCAACGGCCCTCCGGCACAACCCATCGACCAACCAACTAGTCCAAGCAGCAATAAGCCCAAAAACAACACTCTAAATACCCACCTTGCCATTACACACCCCCTTTCTTTTTTTATCTATTTTCTAAATTAACAAATTCATATAAAATGTGCAAATACGGGAACGTCAGACGTTCCGGGCTGTAGTATATTGGTAGTACACAAGGCTGGGGGTCTTGTAGACGGAGTTCGATTCTCCGCAGCCCGACACTTCACTGCATCTTCAAATGCTTTCCCGCTTTCATGCATCTTGTACAGATTTTTACTCTTCCGCCAGACGGCAAGCGAGCCCATTGGAGATTGGGATATTTTCTGGAGCGTTTTGTCGGATTATAATGCCCGCGGAGCAGTCTGCGTGTGCCCATTATTACCGAACCCTTTTTGCATATTGCGCATTGTTTAGACATAATACCAATCTACAAATTTTATGCTAATATTACAAATACACGAATTGATTTGTTGCATTCGCATATCATTCGTTGATTTGCATTATATATTATATTATTTATGAATCAAGCCCTTGAATTTATTTTCCAGATCGCAATTTTGATTTTTTCCGTTGTAATCCATGAGGTTTCGCATGGAGCCGTAGCTTACGCGATGGGAGATTCCACTGCCAAAGACGAAGGCAGGCTTACTTTAAATCCGATAAAACACCTTGATCCTTTCGGGTCAATTTTGCTGCCCATTTTAACTTATTGGGCGGGCGGTTTTATTTTTGGCTGGGCTCGGCCTGTGCCGTATAATCCTTTTTATTTAAAGAATCAAAAGTACGGTCCGGGGCTGGTTGGCGCGGCCGGACCGCTCTCAAATATTTTAATGGCGCTTTTTTTTGGGATTTTAATAAGATTTGGAGATGCGTTGGCTTTGCCGGCGCAGTTTTTGCAGATAGCGTTTTTTATAGTTTTTTTAAATCTGATTTTGGCAATATTTAATTTAGTCCCAATCCCGCCGCTTGACGGCTCCAAAGTCCTTTTTGCGTTTTTGCCCGAACGCGCAAAAGACCTTGAACTTTTTTTCGAACGCTACGGCCTCATTCTCCTTTTGCTCTTTATTTTTTTTCTTTCAGGCATAATTTTACCAATTGCCTATTTTTTGTTCCGGATAATCACTGGCTTGAGTTTTTAAATCCTACTAATTACGAATTTCGGCGAATTACGAATAGTTAGTTGACTCGTTTTTTTTGGTT
>MFHO01000002.1:2590-18242 GCA_001778635.1 Candidatus Giovannonibacteria bacterium RIFCSPHIGHO2_02_FULL_45_13
GGGAATTGCTTTTAATTCTGATTTGCCGGAAAATTTTGATTTATCGCGCGACCAATTCCCGAAAGAATTTCCTTACAACGATTTTGTTGGCGGCAAGGTCGGCGAAATGTCGAAAAATAAGAATTGGCGGGATTATGTTTTGTCTTTTCCGGCTACGTGGAATCGCTACGAAGTTTTGCGTGAGAGAGTAGCGGGGTTTCTGAAATCCAACGCTCTCTTTGCCGATGAAAGATTTCAGCGTGCGTGGGGGTTGGCGTTTTCCGGATTTTACGGAGAATCAAAGTGTCCCAAGATGCGTTTCGCGTGCTCCGTTTATGACAAAACCGGCAATTTGATAACTGAAAGCACGAACAAAAATTTTTGCGCCGAGTTCGGCAAGGAGCGGCTTTGTTCATTTGACGGCTCAACCTGCATAAGGCTTGGAATGCCGTCGCGCACCGACGCGACCTTGGGAGATTGCGGGCACGCGCCGATTTGGTGCCTCGCAAAAGTTTTTGAGCTTGGGTGGAAACCGAGCGATCTGCCAATGCTGGATTTTTATGAAGCGGGATTTTATCCGGACGGAAGCCCGTGGTGGAGGACAGAACCGAGCTACACCTGTACTTATTGCGAAAACATGTTTGCGATTTTCGGTTTGGACAAAATTTACGGAGCGTTTGGCGGCGCCTGGCACCCGCTTTGGACAAAAGATTCTTTGTACACCTCAACCGAATACGCAAAAGGAACGAAAAAAGCATAGGGCGTCATTGATTTGACGCCGTTTTTTATTTTTATCTTTTTGTGTCATTGTTTGTGTAGAGCACTAAGCGTCTTTGCCCTTGTTTTTTAATATTAATTATGCTAGGAATAGTGCTAGAAGGAGAGCGACTATGGAAAAAGTGACGAAATGCGAAGTGAGCGGAGGAGCTAATCCGGAAGATCGTTACATTTTGGATTTGAATGTAAAGGGGTATGTGCGATTGCATTTGATTGACGGCACAATAATTGATATCGATTCAACGTCGGGACTTTGCAAGACCGATATTAAACCGCCGGACAATTTCCAGCTTCAGTAGGAGAAATGACGAAGGTTGTAAAAACCATGCGGCTAGTTTAGCCGCTTTTTCTTTTTTACTAATTTTGTTTTACTAACGCAACTCTACCGATCGACACTTAAACGTTAGTAGCCGCAGACTTGACGACTTGCCAGTGTAGTGATAAGCTTTGGTTTAGAAGGAGGTGGTAGAATGGTGAGGACTATAAAATCGCTTGAGCTTAGCGACGGAGACGTTGTCGGTATGGAATTTACCGACGGCACGAAGATCATCGTTCCAAAAGATGTTAATGCCGCCATTCTTATCTCTCGCGGTGGCGGAGTGATACGCATTGACGATCATTATGGACAGATGGTAGTGAGCGTAACTGGAAATGCCGGAGTGATGTCTTGAGAGCAGTGAGGTGGCTTATGCCCAAAGGCATTGAATACGGGCCTTGTCGCGACCAGCTAAAGGAATTTTTAAGACTTCAATTTGTTCTTGTGGTTTTTGAAAAGCAGAGGCGTCAAAATGATCCGGAAGCCAAAGAGATTTGGCAAAAAATGTCGGCAATTTTCAAAAAGCTTTCCCCGGAAGAAAAAATTTTTCTAACAATGCGCGAAAAGATTGACGATCCATGTGGCGGCTAGTTTAGCCGCATTTTTTTATGCGCATATTCGCGCGAATTAGGGGTATATAATCATTTTTTACGAGTAGGTCTTGGTTTGAAAGAACGGACTTATCGCGCGGCGCTTTATTTTCCGGCATGTGCGTGATAGGCTTGTAATAGGAGGAATCCGAAAAATGGAAAAAACTTTGAAAATCAATGAATCTGTTTCTATTGAGCTGCCGGACGGGAAAAGAATAGCAATCAACGTTTATCCAAAGAGCGGCCGACTCGAGAGCGTAATTACTGTTACTGACATGGATGGCTCCGGAGCTCACATTGGCAGCGAACATTTGTTTATTAGATGGGGCAAATATGCCAAATCGAGAAAGAAAAAATTCGGGGTTCGCGCAATAGATATTAAATTATCGCCAATGGCTTTTTCGCTGGGCATTGATAAAAAAACGCGCAGGGCTTATTTGGTGAAAGCCATTAAGTTGAACAAGAAACAACTCCGAGCACTAAAATCAAAAAGCGGTTGAAGCGTCAAAAAACCTTGCGGCTAGTTTAGCCGCTTTTTTTGCGCCTTGACCCCCACACCAAAATTTTGGTGTGGGGGTTGACACGATTTTGCTATCCTGTAACATACACATTATACGCTAAACTGGCGTATTGGCTTTTATAAGCGTTAATTTTTAAATAAATCTATGGCGGAGAAATTTGAGAGGACAAAGCCCCACATTAATGTGGGCACGATCGGCCATGTTGACCATGGCAAGACTACGCTAACGGCATCTATTTTACACGTGCTTAATTTGGCCGGCAAAAAGGCGAGAGTGGAAAAAGTCGAAGATATCGACAACGCGCCGGAGGAGCGCCAGCGCGGAATTACAATTGCACTGCACCATTCGGAGTATGAAACCGACAAGCGACATTACGCGCACATCGATGCTCCCGGGCATGCCGACTACATTAAAAACATGATAACCGGCGCGGCGCAGATGGACGGCGCGGTGCTTGTTGTGTCGGCGGCTGACGGGCCTATGCCGCAAACCAGAGAGCATATATTGCTTGCGCGGCAAGTAGGCGTGCCGGCGATTATTGTGTTCTTGAACAAAGTAGACACGGTTGATGACAAAGAATTGATAGATTTGGTTGAAACGGAAGTCCGCGAGCTTTTGACCAAATACGAATACCCCGGAGACAAAACCCCGATAATCAGAGGCTCGGCTCTTAAAGCGCTGGAGACAAAATCCGCCGAAGATGAGTGGGCAAAACCCATTTTGGAGTTAGCCAAACAGCTGGATGAATACATACCCGAACCGGTTCGCGACATTGACCGCCCGTTTTTGATGCCCGTTGAAGACGTTTTTTCCATTGAAGGCAGGGGCACGGTTGTTACCGGCAGGATCGAGCGCGGGAAAATTAAATTAAATGATGAGGTGGAAATAGTGGGTCTTCGCGACACGCAAAAAACTGTTGTTACCGGCATCGAAATGTTCAATAAACAACTTGATGAAGGAATGGCCGGAGACAACGCCGGGATTTTGCTTCGGGGCGTCAAAAAGGAGGACGTAGAGCGCGGGCAGGTGATTTCCAAGCCAGGATCAATTACGCCACATACCGAATTTGATTCCGAGGTTTACATTCTTACAAAAGAAGAAGGCGGAAGGCATACGCCGTTCTTCTCCGGCTACAAGCCGCAGTTTTACATCAGAACAACCGATGTTACCGGAGATGTGTCATTGCCATCTGGCACGGAGATGGTTATGCCCGGCGACACAATCAAATTTACAGTTAAACTTATTGCGCCAGTGGCTTTGGAAGAAAAGCAGCGTTTTGCAATAAGAGAAGGCGGGAAGACTGTGGGCGCCGGAGTTGTAACAAAGATTATAAAATAATGCAAATCAACGAATGATATTCGAATGCAACGAATTTATTTGTAATTTGTATCATTCGTATAAATTTGTAGATTAGTATTATTTTATGGTAAAAGCTAAACCAAAAGAAACGAAAGAGGCGGAAGAAAAGCAGAAGTTAAGAATTCGCGTGCGGGCGTACGATCATAAAATTTTAGATTCGTCCGTAAAGCAGATTGTTGATACGGCCGTCAGGTACGGCGCGGAAATTGTTGGGCCAGTTCCTTTGCCGACGGAAATCAAAAAGTACACTGTTAACCGCTCCTCGTTTGTCCATAAAAACGCGAGGGAGCAGTTTGAGATGCGCGTGCACAGGCGGGTGATTGATATTTTAGACCCAACGCCGAGAGTTGTTGAGGCGATGACAAATCTTAATTTGCCAGCGGGGGTGGATATAGAAGTGAAGATGTAAAGAAATGTAAAGAAAATTGGTTATGAAATTTATTTTGGCGAGAAAAATTGAAATGTCGCAGGTTTTTGACAACAAGGGCAATGTACGTCCGGTCACGTGGCTTGAGGCCGGGCCTGTTTTTGTGACGCAGAAAAAGACCAAAGAGAAAGACGGCTATGTTGCCGTGCAAGTCGGCCTGCCTGCCCGCCTTGCCGGCAGGCAGGCCGGCAAGGCAGGTTTTGGGAAAACAAAAAAAGAATTTCGCGGCGCAGTAATGGAAGTTGGGGAGAAAGTTGAAGCCTCTGTTTTTAGTGAAGGCGATGCTGTTTCGGTTGCGGGAATCTCCAAGGGTAAGGGTTTCCAGGGAGTGGTCAAGCGCCACGGTTTTCATGGTGGGCCAAGGACACACGGCCAGAAGCATTCCGAGCGCGAGCCCGGTTCTATCGGCGCGACTTGGCCGCAAAGAGTTTTAAAAGGCATGCGCATGCCGGGGCGTATGGGCGGAGGCCGCATTACAGTAAAAAATCTTAAAGTCATTAAAATTATTCCTGAAAAAAATCTCATGGCCGTCTCCGGCGCCATCCCCGGCCACCGCGGAAGTTTGGTTGAAGTGAGAGGGTAAATCCAAAGTGGCTTGCGCAAAGAAATATATTTCGGGATAAAGACGAAGATGATTTTGGCGCGATGTTAAGATCCGGCTGGAAAGTCGCATTTCGTTGCCGATACGGATGAAGCGTGTAATTTTCTGACCGCCGAGCAATTAAGAGTTCAACAAGAAGTCGGCGACAATCTAAACAGGGCAAGTGTTAATATGGGGTCTTGCGCCTGTTTTTTCGTTGTGCTAGTATTCCAAATACTTGTGAGAAGCACGGGCAAAACAAAGAAAGGAGGCTATATGTGAGGGTAAAAGAAGCCCAAACTCTTTACGGGCGGCTTCTGACCGCCCTTTTTATTGCAATGAAAATTCCTACTTACAACATAAAAGGAGAAAAAGCGGGAACTACGGAATTGCCGGAGGTGGTTTTTGGAGTTGCTTGGAAGCCGGCGCTGGTGAAGCAGGTTTTTGACGGCGAGATGGCGAATCGCAGGAAGCCTTGGGCACATACTAAAACAAGAGGAGAAGTAAGAGGCGGCGGGAGGAAGCCGTGGCGTCAAAAAGGCACCGGACGCGCGAGGCATGGTTCGACACGTTCACCGCTGTGGGTTGGCGGCGGAGTTGCGCATGGGCCAAGAAAGGAAAGATCTTACGAAGTTAAAATAAATAAAAAGATGAGAAGAGCGGCGTTGTTTTCTTTGCTTTCCAGAAAATTAAAAGACAAGGAAGTTGTGGTTCTCGACTTGTTTAAATTGGAAGAGCCAAAAACAAAAGATGCGTTTAATATTTTTAAAAATTTGAGAAATTCGGCAGGAATTTATAATATAGGCGTAAAAGGAGGAAGAAGTTTGTTGGCTTTGCCGACAGGTGAACTGGCAAAGCGAGCAGTTAACAATCTGCCGTTCGTTTCTTACATCGAGCCGAGAAATTTGAATGTGATGGAGCTTCTGCGCAATAAATATCTTGTGCTGGACAAATCAAGCGTGGAAGAATTGGGGAAAAATTTAAAAACCAAATAGCGAAGCGAACATGCCATTTAATTTATCACAAATTTTTGGTGGGTGGAGGAAGAAGGGCGCTGTGTTGAAACGGGCGACGCGCGCTCGCCACTTCTCAGCCGCGCGCGGGAAAACATCCGATGTTTTAACTTCTTCAACATCGGATGTTGAGGAGGGCGCGGTTTTCCCGGGGCGAGCTGAAAATAAGGACATTTCAGACGCAGTGCGCGGCTCACAAACCAAAGCCCACAGCGAACTCGCCAGAAAATTGCTTATTGCTCCGCACATTTCAGAGAAAGCTACGACGCTGGGGTATGTTTTTAAAGTTTCAGACGGCGCGAATAAAAATTCGCTGAAACACGCCATAGAAGACCGTTACGGAGTTGAGGTTGAATCGGTGAATATTGTAGCGGCCAGAGACAAAAAACGCCGCCGCGGCCAGAATCTCGGTATAAAATCCGGTTTCAAGAAAGCCATTATCAAATTAAGAGAAGGTCAGACAATTAACGAATTTTGATTATGAAAACCTACGCGCCCAGAAGTCCAGGAAGACGCCAAATGACCGGAATTAATTATCGGGAGTTTTTGACGCGCCGAGAACCAGAAAAATCTTTGGTGGCGGGGATTCAGCGCGCGGTTGGCAGGAATAATCTTGGTCGGATTACCACTCGCCATAAGGGTGGAGGCGCAAAAAGGCTTTTGCGGCTCGTCGATTTTAAATTTGACAAAAAAGACATTCCAGCAAGAGTAGAGTCGGTAGAGTACGATCCGAATCGCACGGCTTTTATCGGCTTGGTTGTTTATAGGGACGGCGAAAAAAGATATATTGTTTTGCCGAAAGAAGTTCGCCCGGGCCGGGAAATTTTAGTTTCGGAAAAAGCCCCGATTCTGCCAGGGAACCGCTTGCCACTGGGCGCGCTCCCGCCAGGGACTTTTATTTACAATATCGCTTTATCTTCTGAAGGAAAAGCGGTTTTAGTGCGCTCGGCTGGTTCTTTTGCGGAGATTGTTGCGCACGACGGCGGATATGCGACAATTAAACTTCCTTCGGGCGAGTTTCGGAAAGTGAAAGACGACGCTTGGGCCTCGATCGGGCAGGTTTCAAACGAGGAAAACAATTTGGTTGTAATTGGAAAGGCCGGAAGAAGCCGGCTCATGGGCATACGTCCGACTGTCCGTGGTTCCGCGATGAATCCTGTTGATCATCCTTACGGAGGAGGAGAAGGAAGAACGCTTCGTGGGACCCGCCGCCCTAAAAATAAATGGGGGCGCGGCACACGCGGCGTTAAAACAAGAAATCCCAACAAATATTCTTCCAAGTTTATAATTAGCCGAAGGACAAAAAACTAACATGGCCAGAAGTTTAAAAAAAGGTCCATATACTGATCCGAAACTACTCAAGAAATTGAGCAAGTTTGGGCATGGCCCAAATGTTGTGATTAAAACTTGGTCGCGCAGATCACAAATAACTCCGGAGATGATAGGCTATACATTCGGTGTGCATAATGGCAAAGATTTTCTTCCGGTTAACATTACAGAGGAGATGGTCGGCCACCGTTTGGGAGAATTTTCGCCAACGAGGAAATTTGTAAAGCACGGTGGCAAGATGCAAAAGGAATTAGAAATGCAGGCTAAAGAGGCAGAGAAGGCTAAAGCCGCCGCCGCGCCGGCTGCTGGCGCGGCGGCTCCCGCTGCCAAGAAATGATTATGGAAATAAAAGCACATTTAAAATATTTCAGAATGTCCCCGCGGAAGGTGAGACTTGCGGCGGATGTTATCAAAGGAAAATCTGCGGAGGAAGCGGACGCAGCTTTGAGTTTTTTACAAAAGCGCGCCGCTTCTGCTTTAAAAAAGCTTTTAAAGTCCGCCGTAGCCAACGCAAAACACAATTTCAGCGTTGAGAGAGAGAATTTGTTCGTGAAAAGTATTAGAGTAGATCAGGGGCCAGCGCTTAAGCGTTTTATGCCGCGTGCCCGCGGCATTGCTTCGCCGATTAGAAAAAGATCAAGTCATATTGAGTTAATATTAAAAACCAAAAATCAAAAACCAAAATGAGTCACACATCACATCCGTATGCTATGAGGCTTGGAATACTGCGGCCATGGAGGTCTCGCTGGTTTTCCGGGCGCGATTTTAAAAAACTGCTTAAAGAAGACGTGCAGCTGCGAGAATTTTTAGAAAAAAAATTGCGCGGCATGCTGGTTGATTCCATAGATATTGAAAGATCGCCTTCGGTTCTTAACGTTATAATAAAAACAGCGCGCCCCGGTTTGTTAATCGGCCGAGGAGGTGAAGGCATAGAAAAATTAAAAAAGGAAGTAGAAATGTTTTTGAAAAAGCCAAGCAAGACGAGCACGGGCAAAACAGGCATTAAGCTGACAGTGGAAGAAATAAAATCTCCGGAACAACACGCAAAAGTTATGGTTGAATCTATGGCGCAAGATTTGGAAAAGCGCTTGCCATTTAGGCGCGTACTCAAGCAGAATATGAGCAAAATTATGGCGTCTCGCGATGTTAAAGGGGCGAAAATTGCGTTTTCCGGCAGGCTTGACGGAGCGGAAATGGCCAGGTACGAATGGCTTAAAGAGGGAAGGATGCCGCTGTCAACTTTAAGGGCGGATGTGGATTTTGCCAAAGGCCGCGCGCATTTGCCGTACGGCGACCTTGGCATAAAAGTTTGGATTTATAAAAACGAAGTGTTTAACAAGAAAGAAAATGCTTTTACCAAAAAGAGTAAAATTTAGAAAGTGGCAGAGAATGGCGACCAGAAGAAAGCTTAAAGAAACCAGAGGCGTTGCTTTGGCCTTCGGTTCGTATGGGCTCAAAGCCGAAGAGGCATGTTGGGTGAATTCCAAGCAATTGGAGGCGGCAAGAAAAGCCATGACCAATTATGTTCAGCGCGGAGGCAAGATTTGGATACGCATTTTTCCTGATAAGCCAATAACTCAAAAACCTCCGGAGGTTACAATGGGAGGGGGCAAAGGAGATGTCGCTGGGTACGTATTTCCTGTTTTGCCGGGAAGGATTATTTTTGAAATGGACGGCGTACCGAAAGAGACGGCAGAAGAGGCGTTGCGCAGAGCTGGGGCAAAGCTCCCGATTAGAACAAAGTTTGTATTTAGATAAACATGAAAGCCAAAGAATTAAAAGTTAAAGACAAAAACGAGTTAATGGAATTGCTGCAAGCAGAACGCCAAAAGATTTTGGAATTGCGAATGAAAAGCCATCAATCAAAGCCCAAAAATGTAAAAGAGGCGCGGGAGATTAAAAAAACCATTGCCAGAATTTTGACTTTATTAAAGCATATATGAAATTAAAGGGTAAAATTGTATCAAATAAAATGGCAAAAACGGTGGTGGTTGAGGTTTTGCGTCTCAAAAAACATTTGATTTATGGCAAGTATATAAAAATTTCTAAAAAATACAAGGCGCACGCGGAAGAGAAGATCCCGGAAGGAACAGAAGTAATAATTGAATCAACCAGACCGATTTCTAAGGATAAAAAGTGGCGGATAGCCAAAGTTTTATGATTCAGCATCGAACAATGTTAAATGTTGCGGATAATTCCGGAGCGCGGCTTGTGCAGTGTATTAAGGTTTTGGGCGGGACGCGCCGAAGATATGCTGGAATCGGAGATATAATTGTGGTGGCTGTTAAAGTTGCGGAACCGAGGAAGGCGGTAAAGAAAAAAGAAGTGCACAGAGCTTTAGTAGTGCGCCAAAAAAATGCCATGCGCCGCGCAGACGGTTCTTATATTCGTTTCGACGACAATTCGGTGGTTATTTTGGATGGCAAGGAACCGAAAGGCGGTCGGATTTTCGGTCCGATTCCGCGCGAGATAAAAGAAAAGGGTTTTACTAAAATAGCGTCGCTTGCTGAGGAGCTAGTATAATGCGTATAAAAAAAGGTGATACAGTTCAAATAATTTCAGGGAAAGATCGCGGGAAGATAGCGAAAGTTTTGAAGGTGTTTTCTAAGATTGAGAAAATTTTAGTTGAAGGAGTGGCTTTAAGAAAGAAACACCAGCGCCCGCGCAAGCAGGGTCAAAAAGGAGAGGTGGTGACTTTGCCATCCCCAATTCATGTTTCTAATGCCATGCTGTTCTGTAAAAATTGCAACCGCGGCGTCCGTGTTGGCTATCAAATTTTAGAAGACGGCCTGTCTCGCGGCAAGGCGGGAAAAAAAATCAGGATTTGCAAAAAATGCAAAAACGAGATTTAATATTTTATGCAATCAATCAAAGAAAAATATCAAAAAGAGGTTGTGCCGAGGATGATGAAAGAACATAATTGGTCTTCACCGATGCGGGCGCCGAGGGTTTTGAAAGTTGTAGTAAATGTCGGCACTGGCAAAATGCGCGACAAAAAAGACGCGGTAGAAACGGTAGAAAAACATCTGGCTTTAATCACCGGCCAGAGGGCTTCTCCAAGGCCGGTGCGCGTTGCCATCGCTTCTTTTAAAACAAGGATCGGCATGGTTGTCGGATACAAAATTACGTTGCGAGGGCAGAGAATGTATGATTTTATGGACAGATTAGTGCATTTCGCGATTCCTCGAATGAGGGATTTTCGCGGTATTTCTTTAAAATCTATTGACCAAAACGGCAATTTGACGATAGGGATAAAAGAGCATATTATTTTTCCTGAAATGATCGGAGAAGATGTGAGAAATATTTTTGGATTGGAGGTGACGGTGGTGACTAGCGCAAAAAAGCGTGATGAGGCCGTAGAGCTTTTCAAATTATTGGGTTTTCCGCTGCAACGCAATGGCTAAAACTTCAACATATGTAAGATCGCTCAAGCCTCCTAAATTTAAAAGCCGGGTTGTTAGGCGCTGTTTCCGTTGCGGCAGGAAAAGAGGATACATGAGGGATTTTGGTCTTTGCAGAATTTGTTTCAGGGAGCTGGCGAACGAAGGCATGATACCGGGCATTAGAAAATCCAGCTGGTAAAAATATGACAGACCCAATTGCAGACATGTTAATAAGGATAAAAAACGCGCAGGCAGCAAAAAAAGTTGTGGTGTCTTTCGGATACTCAAAAATTAAATTTGAGATTGCCAAAATTTTGGAAAACAAAGGATATCTGGGGACTATTGAACGTTATGGCAGAAAAAACGGCAGGTTTTTTGAGGCCGAACTTTTGTATGATAAATCCGGCGGTCCTAAAATATCTGGTGCGCGCCGCGTTTCTAAATCATCGCGCCGGGTGTACAAAGGCTGGCGCGAAATATACGCGCCGTTCGGCGGCATGGGTCTGGCGATTTATTCAACGCCCAAAGGTTTAAAGACAGACCGAGAAGCGCGCAAGGAAAAGGTCGGAGGCGAATTGTTATTAGAGATATGGTAATATGTCAAGACTTGCTAAAAAACCGATCAATATCCCGGACAGCGTTTCTGTAAAAAGAGATGGCGATTTTTGGATTTTTAAAGGGCCGAAAGGGGAGATTAAAAAGGCCTTTTCACACTACGCAAGCATTACAGAACAAGGCGGCGGCTTTTTGATTTCTTTAAAAGCCGGGGCGCCGAGAGGCGCGTATGCTATACTTGGCACAACTGCCGCAATTTTTAAAAACTGCGTTTTCGGGGTTAAAGAGGGTTTTGAAAAAAAATTAGAAATAGATGGCATAGGTTTCAAGGCTCAATTAGACGGCAAAGATTTAATTTTATCTTTGGGTTTTACTCATCCGGTTAGGGTTTCTGCGCCAGAAGGGATTACTTTTAAAGTAGAAAAAAATATTGTTACTGTAATGGGGGTTGATAAAGAGGTTGTCGGCAAGGCAGCCGCGGAAATCCGCGCGCATAAACCCCCGGAACCGTACAAAGGCAAGGGTATTCATTATTTGGGTGAGATTATAAGACGAAAAGCCGGGAAAAAAGCAGTAGCAACGGCATAATATGAATTCACAAAGAAACATTAGGCATAAGCGAGTGAGAGCAAAAATTAGCGGCACCGCCGACAGGCCGCGGTTTTCGGTTTATCGTTCCAATAAACACGTTTTTTTACAGCTGATTGACGATGAGAATGGCAAAACAATTTTAAGCGTTTCCGACCGTGAAATAAAATCAAAGAAAAAAGGGCTTGCAAAGGCCGATAAAGCTCACGAGGCAGGGAGGATCTTGGCAGGGAAAGCTCAAGCAAAAAATATCAAAACCGCGGTTTTTGACCGCGGAGGATATAAATATCACGGACGTGTTAAAAAAATTGCTGACGGCGCGCGCGAAGGCGGATTAAAATTTTAATTATGGCAAGACCACCAAGACAAAAAAGCGAATACGAGCAGAAATTAATAGACCTTCGGCGTGTGGCCAGAGTCATGGCTGGTGGGCGTCGTTTCACATTTCGCGCCGCGGTGGTTTTGGGCGACCAAAAAGGGAAAGTCGGTTTTGGTTTGGGCAAGGCGGCGGATACTTCGCAGGCTATTGAAAAAGCTGCGAGAAAAGCAAGAAAAAATATGCTTTTCGTTCCGCTGACCAAAGACCAATCCATACCGCATGAAGTTTATTCTAAATTCGGCAGTGCGCGGATAATTTTAAAACCGGGCAAAGCTGGCAAGGGCTTGGCAGCCGGCGGAGCGGCGCGTGTGGTGCTGGCTTTGGCCGGAGTTAAAAACGCCAGCGCCAAAATTCTCTCGCACACAAAAAACAAACTAACCAACGCCCTCGCCGCAATGGAGGCGTTGAAGCAGTTGAAAGAGAGAAAATAGTTTGTTATAATAGATTTATGGTAAAAGAAATAGCAGATGGCATAGTTTTAAACCCCGATGTGAAATTTGGGAAGCCGATTATTAAAGGAACAAGAGTGCCTGTTGATTTGGTTGTGGGAAAAGTTGCTGGAGGCATGACATTTGAAGAAATTATGGCAGAATACGAGCTTACAAAAGAGCAGATTTTGGCCGCGCTTCGCTATGCGGCTAGTTTGGTTGCGGAAGAAAAACTTGCTTATGTATGAGGGCTATTATTGATGAGGATTTGCCGAGGTCGTTAGCGCCACTTCTTCGCGAGAAAGGTTACGAAGTTTATGATACCAGAGATGTGGGACTTCGTGGTCACTCTGACGAAGAAATTTTTAAATTTGCGCAAAATAAAAACGCTAGACGAAATTGTCACCAAAGATTTGCGCCGTTCAATCGTTGTTTTTTCTCCACACCGGATTAGAATGCGAAGCAGCAACGAGTAAACTTACCAACATCCGCGCCGCTCTGGAGGCGCTGAAACAGTTGAAAGAAAAAAAGAACGGCTGATGAATCAGCCGTTCCTGTGCGCTTCGCGCAAAAACCCTTCAGTCCTTCTCCCCCGTAATTACGGGGCTTAGCGGGACGATGATCAGTGTTTCGCCATCCTTAATTGTTGTGAATACACTCGGCCACTTCTCCGGGCATCCGTCGCGGAGAGACGGACAGGGCACGAGGTAGAAATATCTCTCGCCGGCGATTGTCCACTTCGTGCGCAGTTCCAGCACAACCTCGCCTACCGCGCCCGTGAAGGCGTTAGATACGGTATAGGCGGTGTTGGTTTTCAGGCTTGCCGCTCCTCCCTCGCTAAAGGCACCGTGGGATGTGAAATAAAACAATACTAAAGATGTCGCGATCACCATTACACCAACCATTGCGGCGGCGACCTTTTCATTTTTATTGCCCACGACGGCTTTATGGGTTGCAATGGTTGTCCACGTAACCGCGATAAAAAAGAACAAAAACGCCCAAAACAAGTCCATTTTCCGACCCTCCTTTAGGTTTATTTTTTCTGTCCCCATTGTAGCAAATTAAAGATTGCTTGTCAAGGGCTTTATTTTTGAAACGTTTTCGGCTACAATCTGTCGTATTATGCAAGCGCATAATTTACAAAAATCTGGTCATAGAAAACACAAACGCATTGGCCGCGGGGGGAAGCGCGGGTCTTTTTCAGGCAGGGGAATTAAGGGGCAGAAAGCGAGGGCTGGCAGGAGGATCAGGCCGCAGATTCGTGATATTATAAAAAAGATCCACAAGCGCCGCGGCTATAAATTCAGGCGCGGATATGCCAAAAAAAATGCAAAAAGATATGTTGGAAAAAATTAAACTCATTTTAAAGGATGTTGATTTGCGCAGAAAATTTTTGTATGTTCTGGGTTTTTTGGCGGTTTTCCGATTGATTTCCGCAATTCCAATTCCTGGGATTGATGCAGAAAGGCTCCGACAGTTTTTTGAGGCAAACCAATTTTTCGGGCTTTTAAACCTTTTCTCCGGCGGCGCTCTTGGAAATCTTTCCATTATGATGCTCGGCGTAGGTCCTTATATTACCGCATCCATCATTATGCAGTTGCTTACCATGCTCATACCGGCTTTAAAAGAACTGCAACAAGAAGAGGGGGAGGCTGGCCGCCAGAAATTTAACCAATATTCGCGCTTGCTTACTGCGCCGCTGGCGCTCGTGCAGGGTTTTGGGTTGCTTACGATTTTGGAGCGGCAGGGAATTTTGCAGTTTTTAACTTTTTATGAAAAATTCGGCAACATGATTGTCGTTGCCGCCGGCTCAATTTTGCTTATGTGGATTGGAGAGCTGATTTCCGAGTACGGAATCGGTAACGGCGTTTCTCTTTTGATTTTTGCCGGTATTGTTGCGCGCTTTCCTTCTGATTTAAGGCAAACCTTTGTAGCCTTCGATCCTTCGCAGTTGCCCACTCTTGCGGCATTTTTTGTGATTGCGGTAGTTACTGTCGCTGCGGTTGTCTATATTTCCGAGGGCGACCGGCCAATTCCTGTTTATTACGCAAAAAGAGTGCGCGGCATGAGAATGTACGGCGGCACGACTACTTATTTGCCTCTAAAAGTTAATCAGGCTGGGGTAATCCCAATTATTTTTGCCCTTTCCATACTTCTTTTGCCTCAAATGGTCGCCAACTTTTTTGCTGCTTCTGGAAACGCGATTTTGCGCGCAGCTGCGTCTTTCGTGATTAATTTTTTGGGAAGTTCTTGGGTTTACGCCGCGGCTTATTTTATTCTGGTTTTTCTATTTACTTATTTTTACACCGCAGTAACTTTTGATCCGCAGGCTGTATCTAAAAATCTTCAGCAGGGCGGCGCTTTTGTGCCGGGAATCCGCCCGGGCGCGTCCACCGCCGAATTTTTAAGCAAAATTGTTACCCGCATAACCTTTGTCGGAGCGCTATTTTTAGGCGCGGTTGCAGTGCTTCCGATTCTTGTGCAGGCGTTCTCCGGCATCGCCACGCTTACTATAGGAGGCACTGCATTGCTTATTGTCGTTTCCGTTGTTTTGGAAACGGCCAAGCAGGTTGAGGGCCAGCTTTCCTTGCGCGCCTATGAGTAGATTGCTAATATATAATTAGATCGTGTTAAAATGAGGACGAGATGAATAACGATTGCTACAATATTATTTTTATCGGGAGATCGGGCTGCGGGAAAGGAACGCAAGCTCAGCTGCTTCAAAAAAAACTTGAAGAGAAATACGGCGCCGGAAGCGTTTTTTACATCTATACCGGCGAACATCTCCGCGAGCTTACGAAGCATCCAGAACTTCTTACCGGCTGCTTGGTTGATGTGGACGTTATGAAAGCGGGCGCAAAAGCTCCTGATTTTCTTGCGATTTGGTGTTGGGCGAAAGAGTTTATTCACGGCATGCGCAAAGATAATCATGTCATTCTCGACGGGTCTCCGCGCACGAAATTTGAGGCGGCGACGATTGATGAAGCCTTGATGTTTTACAAGCGACAGCCGGCGTTCGTAATCTGGCTGGATGTAAGTTCAAAGTGGGCCTACGATCATATGCTTGGGCGCGGACGCACCGATGACACGCCTGATAAAATCCAAAACCGCTTGTCTTATTATGAAACTTACGTAACCGGCGCTGTTGAGTATTATCAGCAAGAAAGCAAAAGCAAACTGCTAAAGATCAACGGAGAGCAGACAATAGAAAAAGTGCACGAAGATATTGTAAAAGAAGTGGGTTTGGAAAATGATAATTAAAAATCAAAAAGAGCTGGAAATTTTACGTGAAGGCGGCAAGAAACTTGCCGCTGTTTTAAATGAGGCGGCGCACTATGCGATTGCCGGAGTTTCTGCGCGGGAGTTGGATGACTTGGCGGAGAAGCTGATCTTAAAAGCCGGCGGCGCGCCTTCGTTTAAAGGATACA
>MFHO01000002.1:18330-20298 GCA_001778635.1 Candidatus Giovannonibacteria bacterium RIFCSPHIGHO2_02_FULL_45_13
TTTGAAATCTGGAGATATCGTTGGATTGGATATAGGGATGCGGTGGCCGTCCGAAGATGGGTTGTATACGGATACTGCGATGACGGTTTTGGTGCCGCGCGGAGGAACGCTGCCCTCCTCGAAGTCCGACTTCGAGACCCCAAAGAAGTCGGACTTCTTCCCGGACGGCGTTGAGGAGCGCGGCAGGCGTTTAATTAACGCAACAAAAAAATCTTTGGAAGTCGGCATTGCTCAAGTTCGCGCGGGGGCACATGCTGGAGATATCGGCTACGCTATTCAAAAATATTTAGAAAAAGAAGGGTTTGGTGTTGTGCGCGAACTTGTAGGGCATGGTGTAGGACGCGCTGTCCACGAAGACCCGGAAGTCCCGAATTTTGGAAAAAAAGGAACTGGCCCCGAACTTGTAGAGGGAATGTTAATCGCTTTGGAGCCGATGGCAACCGAAGGCAACCCAAAAGTCAAACTTGCTTCTGACGGCTGGACTTGGCTGACTCGCGACGGCTCCCGCGCCGCCCATTTTGAGCACACGATTGTCGTAACCAGAACCGGCGCGGAGATATTGACAATGGTTTAGCGATGCGCTATCTTTGAGTAAGATTTGAGTAAGAAAGGAGGATGTGCGATATGTTGCAAATGGAGTTCAAGGTGGTTAAAAACCCCATTGTGATCAAGTTGCCTGACGACATCAAACTAACCATTGTAAACGACCACGAAATTAAGATTGCTCGTGACTTGCCTGGTGGGATTGAGTTGAAAATAGATACGGAATGCTTAACTGTTTTCGACCCTAGGGACGAAGACAAAGATCCATACATAGATTGTTAATGATTAGAAAAAGATTTGAGCTGCTCAATAGGCCGCTTTTTTGTTGACTATCGCTTTGGGTTTTGCTATTATTACTTTATGAAAAGAATTGATCTACAAAACGTGGTTTGGAAAGAGGGCAAATATTATGTTGCTCAGTGCTTAAATGTCGACGTTTCCAGTTTTGGCCGTACCAAACAATCAGCTCTTAAAAATTTAGAGGAAGCTCTGGCGCTTTATTTCGAGGATGCCGATATGATTTCTTTGTCAAAAATCGAACAACCTGAAATTGTAAGGCGCGAGCTTCAGTATGCCTAAACTTTTTGCTTCGGAGCATGTTATTAAAGCTCTTTACAGTAAGGGCTTTGTTTTTGTTTCTCAAAGAGGAAGTCACATGAAATTTAGAAAGTGCAACGATAAAGTGCTCACTGTGATAGTGCCAGCTGGCAAGAAAGAAATTCCGATTGGAACTTTTCGTTCCGTTTTGCGTCAATCTAATTTGAAACAAGAGGATTTTGATTAAATGCTGCTGGACATGGCTTACCCGCGACGGCTCCCGCGCCGCGCATTTTGAGCATACAGTAGTTGTTACCAAAGACGGCACTGAGGTGTTGACAAGGATTTAGACATGCGCTAGCTTAATGTTAGAAAAATTAAGAAAGAGGGGGGGTGATTTGTTTGAAGACCTTAAAAGTATTTCTTGTGATGACGGTTATTGGAGCGGTTACTATCACAATATTTGCACTTGGGATTTATTTTAATCAAGACTGGCTAATGAAGTTAGGATTATTTATAGTGATTTTTGAAGTGGTAGCTTTTTATGCGTTTTCGATGCCCGAAACTTGGCCGCAATATTTACCGCAAGCTTTTGATGCTATGAGAAAAGACTAGTAAGAGCGGCAATAGGCCGCTTTTTTCTTTTTTAAGAACTTATTGGCGGCCGTAATAATAGGCTACGGCAAAAGAGAAAATGACTAATACGCCGAAAATTATGTAAAGCATTGTGTCGGTACTCATGGTTGCTTGTGTTGCTTGCTTAATCTTATGCCTATAAAAAACAGTATTAGTCCCATAATTACTACTCCTATATATGCGATAATTGGGTTCACGATTTTGTGCGTTTTATTGTTGATAATGCGACCGCAAAAAATAGAAGCGTAAATG
>MFHO01000003.1 GCA_001778635.1 Candidatus Giovannonibacteria bacterium RIFCSPHIGHO2_02_FULL_45_13
TCAGATGATTCCTACTGGCAATATTGCGCACGGAGATTTGATTTACGACGCCGGACCGAAAACCGTCAAAGCGCTGGCGGCTTTGGCGAAAGAGGCGAAATTTGTTTTGTGGAACGGCACTCTCGGTATTTGCGAAACCGGATTCGCGTATGGCACAAAAACCTTGGCGAAAGAGTTGGGCAAGTCAAAAGCATTCAAAGTTATTGGCGGAGGAGATACCGTTGCGGCAATTCGAAAATTCAAACTGGAAAAAAACTTTGACTTCATCTCCACCGGCGGCGGCGCAATGTTGGAGTTTCTGGCGAAAGGAACGCTTCCGGGAATTGCCGCCCTTGGCGAGCCTCGCCTCTGGCGGGAGGCATTGAAGAAAAAATAAAGCCGACCCCTCGGCTTTTTAATTTTTTATTTGATATTACACTTTTGTAACGGTCGTGAACAAAGTGTAATATTGGCATTGCTGGGAAAGTAGTAGTGTGCTAGGGATAAGTTGTTCTTTGACAGATAAGCCCTTTCTCTGTAGAAGCAAAGGGCAAGTCGCTTGCGCAGTAATGCGCGAGCAAAAACTGACAGCCGCACCGGCTGTAGAAAGAGGTGTTTTATGGAACTGATGGGTTCGCTTCCCGCGAGCTCTGTGGCGGAGACGGAGCATATTCCTTATCTCCTTACGGAAAAAGGAAGTTTGGTTTTTACTATCGGACCAAACGGCCATGTTTGGGGGCATAGAATAGAGGAAGGCGGCACAAAACGAGATATTGAGCTTGAAGTCTACGCGCCAGTCGAGGATGGATACACTTTGAGGCGAAAGAACGAGCACGCTTCATCTGGGTGGGCTTTACACAGTGATTTAACAGAAAGCCAGAAAAGGGCAATTAGATTTATTTTAGCGCAGAAGGCCCTGCCTACTATTTTGGGATCTTTGGTTTTGTCTCAAGACTTGGGGTGCGATTTCCGAGCACATTATAGAAAGTTTAATCCGCCTTCTTTGTCATATGGAGAGCTTTGCAACGTATTGAATTTAACAAAAAGCTATTTTAAAAATGTAAGGCTTGTAGATTGCTTGTCGCAGAATAAAGTGAGCAAGACCGGGCTTTTTAATGTCGAATATCACGACGAGAAATTCCTTTTTACTATTGGGCAGGCGTATTTTAGTTGTGCTGGAGGCGCTTCAGTAGCAAATGTGCATTATGGCAAACTTGGAGATATATCCCCTAGGACAGATTTTAGCCCACTACCTTTCACTGATTTGACTGGGATGTATAAATACGGCTACAGGTTGTTTGAGCGCGGCACAGAAGGCGACTTTCCTTACTATGTTTTATCAGCGGCGCAGGCCAGAAACAAAAAATTTTCTGTCGGTTCTTTTCCGGCGTGTGTTGAGCGCAAGCTCATACCAAACGAGATAACTGTTTTGTACGATACAGAAAATCTTTTTGACGTTTTTGAAATAGACGATGCCTTGCTGCTTTTGGAAGAAAAAAGAATTTCGGAAGAGCAGTCAGAGCTTTATTGGACCGTTGCAGTTGCCGATAACCAAATTACCAGAGAACATAAGCGTTTGTTTTCCAACAATCCCAATTTATACAAATAATATTTGCCCCGCCACGGCGGGGTTTTTCCTTTTTGTGCCTCGGTTCAACTTTCCGCGATCGCGGAAAGTTGGGCGGCGCTATGCTGGAATTTCTGGCAAAAGGAACGCTTCCGGGCATTGCCGCCCTCAGGGGCGAGCCTCGCCTCTGGCGGGAGGCATTGAAGAAAAAATGATTGTGTGTTAAGTTTGAGAAAGAAAGATTTTTGGAGGTTGTTGTGAAAAAATCAAAAAGCCCAGTTGAGAAAATTATTAAAAATTTGATCAAGTTAACTACGGTTCCGATTGAGAAGTCTGTAATTAAGTGGCGGATGGATAAGGTTTTCGGCCAGTATCGTTTTGAGGCAAAATACAAAGATAAAATTTATGTTTTTGACGGCAGACACTTCATTGTTTGCAATAAGCAAGACCCAGATCTTTTGCTGAATATCAAAATCAACGTGGCGCCAAAATTGTTGGGTGAACTCTGGATGCTTATATGCGGCCAGCATGACAAAGAGCTTGCCGAAGATCAAGCTGCGCGTGAGCGAGAAGTCAAAATCTCGAAACAAACACAAGAGGCGGAGCGCAAACATGTTCTTGAAAATACAGAAAGGATTCTTAAGGATTTCAAGTGAAAAAAAGATTTTTAAGCGGCTCGAGCGGGCCGCTTTTTTCTTTTATCATGATAAGCTATACTAATTTAATCATGGCTTGGTTTAAAGACGCGGAGCATTTTAAGTCGGTTTGCGGTTATGAGATAAACGGCGGATGGTACCCGAGAGTAACGCAGATTTTGTCTATTAAAGCAAAACCGGCGCTTGAATTTTTTTTAAAAGAAGTCGGGTCTTACGCCGCGGCGGATGAGATAAAAACAAAATCGGCGGAGGAGGGGACGCTGGTGCATGAAACCATTCAAAAGCTGGCTGTTGGCGAGGAGATAGCGATTCCAAAAGAAGTCCAGCCGGCCGCGGCGGCCTTCGTGGAATTTCAGAAGAAAAATCAGATTTTTTTTCATCCGGAATACGTGGAAAGCAGAATTTGGTCTAATCTTCATCGTTACGCCGGCACCGTTGACGCTCTTGCAACAATTGGCGGAAAATTCGGCGTTTTGGATATAAAAACTTCAACCGGATTTTATCCGGAATACAATTTGCAGACAGCTGCTTACGTTTTGGCTTTGCAAGAATTGGATTTGAAGCGCGCGCTGAAATTGCCTGGCGAAATAGCGACTCGATGGATTTTGAGGGTTGATCAGCAGAGACAGTGTCTTCGTTGTGGCGCTAGCTTGCGCGAGAAGGGCGGGAGAAATAAAGTTCGGCAAGCCAAGAGCGGCAATGGCACGGAGCATTGCGGCTCTTCGCATGAAGACCACTACTGGGGGCCAGTTGAGGGAATAGTTGAAATGCGTGAGTCCCCATATTATTTCAAAGACATAAAAGCTTTCCTCGCTGCCAAAACCCTCTGGGAATGGGAAAACGATTATTGGCTCAAACAGGTCGGGTATTTAAGATAATATGCCAGAAAAACCGCCACAAAATTTAGAAAATATTGGAGAACCAAAAACTCCCGAATCCGAACTTTCTCCGGAGGTTTTGGAAAAGGTGATGGCCAAAGTGCAGGATGTCAATGAAAAAAACACGGCAGTGCATTCAATTAGGCAGCATAAAGTAGCAAACAAAAAAGAATTTACTGCCAGGCTTGATGACTTAAAAAAAATATTACAAGAGGGTCTACTCGGCCAACCATATAGAGAAAAGGACACCATCACAAAAAAAGAATGGGCTGAATATGCCAGAAAACGCGGAGATGCTTTTGTCTTTTTTAATAAAGTTGGCTATGACATAGATAAATTAGAAGATAGTGATTGGATTGCGGGACAACACGAAAATCCGTTGGCAATCATTTTTAATGTCGAGCAATTCAAATCCAACGAAGAATCAGAAGCTGATTATACTAGGAATACTGAACCCTTTAAAACCAAGACTTATGGCATAAACTCTGAAGGCCGTATAATATATAAAGCAGACCCCGAGCCTAGTGACAGAAAAAGAACAGTAGTTCCATTCCCCGAAATGGGTTACGCTCTTACTTTTCGTGTCGCCCCGCGTTTTTTTAACGGTATTGTTTTGAGAGCGGATAGAGAGCGTACGGATGAAGAATTAGCGAAAATAAAGAGTAAGAATCGTGAAAAAAGATTACATGAGAATATTGAAAGAGGGTTATCTGCTGATGAAGCTTCGCGATACTACAAAACTACATCGCAATTCTACGACGCAGACATAAGTGATCTTAGAAAGAGATATAAATATATAGAACAGGCCGACGAAGAAGCGATTCAGAAAAGAGTTGGCGATATTGTTTCTATAATGAGGAACGCAAATCCAGAAAACGAAAAGTTGTTTTTGCCTATTTACGATATTCGCGGCAATCTTTGGTGGCCGAAGAAGATGAGCCACGAGGAGGTTAAAAAATTTGTGGAGGAGAGGGATAAGAATAAAAAAGAAAAATGATAAGTCAATTTATAAAAGGCAGAGTATATGTATTCATTGATGCGGAGAATCTGTTTTATTCTCAGCGCACTTTGGGTTGGCGAATTTCTTATGAAAAACTGATGAAATATTTTAAAGAAGAATGCGGCAAAGAAACTAAATGCTTTATCTACAAAGGAGTAGATGAGCATAATTTAGATCAGAAAAAATTTTTGGATATGCTGGACATAAATGGCTATATTGTACGAACAAGAGTTGTGAAGAAAATTAAAGATCACAAGGGCGGATACAAGTGGAAAAACAATCTTGACATGGAGTTGGCATTTGAAATGGATGATGCAAAAGACAAATACGATACTGCAGTTTTAATTTCCGGAGACAGCGATTTCTATGTACCAATTGATAGAATTAAGAAAGCCGGTAAGCGCATTATTGTTATGTCAACCAGGGGTCATATTGCCAAAGAATTACTCGAACGAGCTAAATATATTGATTTACGAAAAATTAAACATGAAATATCTCAATAAAAATCTGGCGCTATCCGAAGATACGCCAGAGTGTCATCACATTGTAAGCATAGCAACCCCATTATTAATGTCAATAGCTAAATGTGGATAACTAAAATATGCGTTACGACATTTATTTTCATGGTGGGTGTTTTGACGGAGCGGCATCGGCGGCGATGCTGCTTTATTTTTTAAGATTGCGCGGGGATGATTACGGAAAATTTATCCCGCTTACTCATCCAATAAATAAAAAATGGTGGAAAAAATTAAAGCCCAAAAATCAGATGGCGATTGTTGACATAATTTATCATCCTAAGGCCGCAATCTGGTTTGATCATCACCCCACTACTTTTATTGATAAAAAATGGGAGAAGAATTTCAAAAACGACAAAAATCATGTTCTAAATGACGGGAGTCCGTCATGCACCGGCCTGATTTACAGGCATTTTACGAAAAAATTTCCGCCCAAGGCGGATCAGCCTCTGGCTGAAAAAATAGGCCCGCCGAAACGCATTAAAAATTTAGCTCATTGGGCGGATATTATTGATCGGGCGCGGTTTGGATCAGCCAAAGAGGCAATGGGGTTTGGATCGGCAGCGCTAAGAATCGCTAAATCATTTGTTGATAAAAAGCCGTCGCTTGATTACGCGAAGTTGCTTATAAAAGCGCTTAGCGAGAAACCTCTTGCTTTTGTTGAAAAATTCAAGCCCGTTAGGACAAGATTTTTAAAACACAAAAGAGATTTGAAAAAATCTTTGCCGGAAATTAAAAAGCGACTGGTTTTGCGCGGGAAAGTAGTCGTACTTTATGGGATGGAGAAGCGCCTGGCTGGCGCGAGATTCGCTTCTTATTATTTTTATCCGCAAGCAAAATATTCCGTGAGAATTTTAAAAAGAGACAATAATTACGTTTTAAGCGTCGGCCAAAATCCTTGGAATCCTCCCAAGCGCCCAATGATCGGCCAATATTTAGAGAAGAAATACGGCGGCGGCGGGCATTCCGTCGCTGGGAGCGCGGCTTTTACAAAAAAAAGCGACGCTTTGCGCGAGGCATTGAATATTGCAGATTATTTAAACAAACATGTCTAAAAGCTTGCCCGCTGTTGGGCGGGAAAAACTAATTGTTTATACGGACGGGGGGTCGCGAGGGAATCCCGGGGAAGCGGCGATTGGGGTAGTTATTTGTGACGGCGAGGGGAGGATGATTAAGGAGTACGGAGAAAAGATTGGGGTAAAAACAAACAACGAGGCCGAATACGCGGCGGTAATTTTCGCGCTGAAAAAAACAAAGGCGCTTTTTGGGAAGGAAAAAACTAGAAAAATGGAGGTAGAAATGCGGATGGATTCGGAGCTTGTCGCAAGCCAGCTTAATGGAGAATACAAAATTGAGGAAGAAAGAATGTTCCCGCTTTTTATTTCAGTTTGGAACTTAAAGATGGATTTTGCCAAGGTTACTTTCAGCCATGTTCGGAGGGAGCAAAATAAAGAGGCGGACAGGTTGGTAAATATGGCGCTTGATAGTGAGCAAGGCAGGTTGCTATAGTCAAGCTTAGCTTGATGGCAAAACTAACACCGTATTTTTTGGTCGCGTTTTTGGCGGGAGTCGGCATCCGTTCGTTTTTTAATGTGCCGGAAAAGTGGATATTCGGTTTTTTGGGGTTGGCGATTGGATTTTTAATTATTTTGTTTTTTAGCACAAGACCGATACCTCACCCCCCAACCCCCTCTCCTTCACAAGGAGAGGGGGAGAGAAAAGAGACACCAGTCTCTTTTCTGGGGGTGAGGTTTGTCTCTGCGTCATTTTTGCTTATCTTTTTCCTCCTCGGCATGCTGCGCTTTTCGATTTTTGAAAATAACATTGTAGATGACCGACTCCATAACTACTACGGCCAGACCATGACTTTGCAAGGCACAGTTATTTCAAGCGAAACACAACAAAACTCATCGCGCTTGGTTTTAGAAACCGATTTCGGGAGGCTTTTGGTCGTATCGCGCATTTATCCGCAATATAAATATGGGGAGAAATTAGAAGTGGCGGGTGAGATATTAGAGCCGGAAAATTATGCAGGTTTTGACACGAAGCAATATTTGGCAAAGAGCGGGATTTATTCTCAGATGGTTTTTCCAGAAATTAAGGAGAGACCCTACCCCCTAACCCCCTCCCCTTACGAAGGGGAGGGGGGAAAGAAAGAGATACCATCTCTTTCTTGGGGGAGAGGTGTTCTGGCGCTGACAAAGAACAAAGTTTTGGTTTCTCTTTTCCGCGTGCGTGAAAAATTTGAAGCAAACCTGAAAAATATTTTGCCGGAACCGCATGCGTCTTTGGCCAACGGTATGCTTTTGGGAGAAGAAGGCGTTTTGCCGGAGAATTTACTAGACGCTTTCAGAAAAACCAGCACCATCCATATTTTAGTGCTTTCCGGCTACAATATTACAATTGTTGGCACATTTCTTCTCGCGTTTTTCGGTTTTATTTTGCCATACGCATTCGCGTGGGTTTTGTCTATTTTCGGCATAATTCTTTTTACTTTAATGACGGGGGCGGAGCCAGCGGCGGTGCGCGCGGCAATTATGGCCGTAATCGGCCTTTTGGCTTTGAGATCCGGAAGGCTGCGCGCGCCCTTGCTTTCGCTTTTATTTGCCGCGGCCCTCATGGTTTTTATAAACCCGATGTATTTGAGGTTTGACCGCGGTTTTCAACTTTCTTTCGCGGCAACTCTGGGGCTGATTTTGCTTGCATCGCGCTTCCAAAAAGCTTTTTGGTTTTTTCCGAAGTTGTTGGGTGTGCGCGAAGCGGCGGCGGCTTCAGCCGCGGCACAGCTTTTTGTTTTGCCGCTTTTGATTTTTTGGGGAAATCCGGTTTCAATTTTTACTTTGCCAGCGAATATTTTGGTTGTTACCGCCGTCCCGGCGGTAATGTTTTTTAGTTTTTTGGGCAGCATGGCGGTTTTTTTGTCTCGGGCGCTAGGCGCCGCGTTAGCATCGGCAAGCTACATTTTAATAACTTATCAAATTTATGTCGTTGAATTTTTCACAAAGCTCAATATATAAATTTTATAAAATCCATCAAAGAAAAATATTCGGCGGAGCCGCGCTTTTGCTTTTGGCTTTATTTTTTTTGGTTGGGCAGTTGGTTTTTGATTACATTAAAAAACCGGAGCTGGAAGTTTCGTTTTTTGATGTAGGGCAAGGTGACGCGATTTTTATTGAATCAAAAGACGGAACGCAAATTTTGATTGACGGCGGCCCGCCGAATAAAATTTTGCCGCAGTTGGGAAGCAAGATGAGATTTTTTGACAGATTTATTGACGTTGTAGCGCTTACTCATCCTCACGCCGACCATGTTTCGGGGCTCATTGAGGTTTTGGAAAGATACAATGTGGGCATGATAATTGAAAGCGGAGTTGATTATCACACGGCGGAGGCAAAAATTTTTGAAAGTTTGATTGCGGAGAAAAAATTGAAAAAGGTCACGGTTGACCACCCAATTAATTTAAATTTTGCGAACGGCGCGGCTTTGAAATTTATTTATCCAGAAGAATCTTTTTCTGGGATGACGCTAAAAAACGTGCACGATTCGGCTTTGGTCAGCGAATTGGATTTTGAAGATAAAAAAATTCTCCTGATGTCCGATGCGGAGAAAAATTTGGAAAAGCGTTTGGTTGCGGAAGGCAGGGTTGGAGATGTTGATGTTTTAAAAACCGGCCACCACGGTTCAAAAACCTCCAGCAACGATTTTTTCTTGCGGGTGACAAAGCCGGAATACGCGATAATCTCTTCCGGCGCGCGCAATCGCTATGGGCACCCGGCGCCGGAAGTTCTTTCGCGCCTTGCTGCCGCCGGCGCCAAAATTTTCCGCACAGATTTGGACGGCACAATAACTCTGGAAATCCGCGACGGCAACTTAATTTGGAAAAAATAAAAAAGCCGGCTTAATTTGCCGACTTCATTTTGATTTTAGCCAGAGTTCGTAGCCGTATGGGTCGTTTCCTTTTAGATAATTTTCAACGGTATCTACGTTCCAAACGCGCTCCAAAAGATCGTTTTCTCGTGCTATTTTTCTATCTCTTGTAACTCCCTCGGAAAACGCCATCCCGTCTTCGAGAACCCAGATTTCTTTGCATTCTTTTAATCTTTCTTGGCCTCTTTCTATACCCCATTCGCGCTCTTTTTGATCAAAATCATTCATAAATTGGCAATAGTAAATTCCGGTGGCTTCCGGTTCGTATCCTTGCAAAAGCGCGAATCTCGCGAACGCTTTCATTCTGTTTAAATTTTTCTCAAACTGCTTTTTGGTTTTCGCTCCGATCCGCGACGCGATGAAGACTTTAGTCATTTTCTTTCTCCTTTTTCCCGATTCACAAATCTTCCTTGAAGCTAGCAAGGCGATTTGTTATTGTCAATATATATTATGCAACAGCAGAAAGAAGAAAAAACTTTAGTGATTATTAAGCCGGATGCTTTGCAGAGGAATCTGCTTGGCGAAATTTTGCGCAGGCTGGAAAGAAAAGGTCTTAAAATAATAGGGCTAAAAATGATGCGTTTAGACGATTTGCTTTTGGGGGAGCACTACGCGCACCACAAAGACAAACCTTTTTTTGAGGGTTTGAAAAAATTTATGAAATCCGCGCCGGTGATCGTAGCCGCGCTCTCGGGGTTTAATGCTGTAAAAGCCGTTCGCTTGATTGCGGGGCCGACATATGGCGCGGAGGCCGACGCAGGCACGATAAGAGGAGATTTTTCCATGTCCACGCAAACCAATATTGTGCATGCATCGGATTCTGTTGAAACCGCGGAAACGGAAATCGAAAGGTTTTTTAAGCCGGAAGAGCTTTTTGACTACAAAAAAGTAGATTTCGAATTTATTTACGGTGAAGAAGAAAGAGCATGAAATCTCTGCTTGAATCTCGAGTGTCCCTTTTTATATTTTTAGTTTTTATTTTACTAATCCACGGTTTGGCCATCTGGTTTAAGTTATACTATCTTTTTTGGTGGCTGGATACGGCGCTCCATTTTTTTGGCGGGGTTTGGATAGTGTTATTTTTTAATTTTTTCATAAAACATTTCGGTTTAAACTTAACCGGCGCGCGCGCGCGGCCGGTTTTTTTTATGATTTTTTTGGGCCTTACCGCGCTTACCGGAATTTTATGGGAATTTTTTGAGTTCGGCTTTAACCGTTATATAACGCACATCGGTTTTTTAACCTACGAAGACACCTTGTCCGACTTGTTTTTTGATTTGCTCGGCGGCATAATCGGGCTTCTTCTGGTTTTATGACAAAGCTCTCTTTTTACGGCGCGGCACAGGAAGTTACAGGAAGCTGTTTTTTGCTTGAATCGGAATCAAGTAAGATTTTGGTGGACTGCGGGCTTTTTCAGTGCCCGCGTTTTTGCGATATTAGGAGCCGCGAGCCATTCCAGTTTGACCCGAGAGAAATTGACGCGCTTTTTGTCACTCATGCGCACATTGATCACACAGGCAGAATCCCCAAGCTGATAAAAGAGGGTTTTCGCGGAAAAATTTATTCAAGCCCTGCGACAAGGGAACTCGCGGAGATTATGCTTAAAGACAGCACCGGGGTTCTTACCAAAGAGGCAACAAAAGAACGCGAGCCGGTTATTTATACGGAATCCGATGTTGATGAGGCGATGAGATTGTGGGAGGCCAAAAAGATGCACGAAGAAATACAGATAGGCGGATTCGCAGTTTCTTTTTATGACGCCGGGCACATACTTGGTTCGGCGATGATTGCGGTTGATGTTGGCGGAGAGCGCATTGTATTCAGCGGGGATATCGGAAATTCCGGAAGCGTTTTGCAGAAAACAACGGAGACGGTTGCGAAGCCAACCTATTTTGTCATGGAATCCACATACGGGGATCGCGTTCACGAAAATGAACAAAGAGTTTTGATGCTTGAAAGAGTCATTGAGCGGACAGTAAAACGAGGCGGCACGCTTATGATTCCTGCATTCGCGCTTGAACGGACGCAGGAACTTCTGTCGGTAATATCCAAAATGATGGAAGAAAAGCAGATCCCAAAAATCCCCGTGTATTTGGACAGCCCCCTTTCAATTAAAGCAACTTCGATTTATGAAAAATATCTTAAAATCCCGTTTTTTAAATTTCCCAACGTTAATTTCTCTTTAACTACAGAGGAATCAAAAAAAATCAATGATGTGCCGCCGCCAAAAATAATTATTGCGGGAAGCGGTATGTCAACGGGCGGAAGGATTTTGCATCACGAACGGAGATATTTGCCGGACGAAAAAAGCGCGCTTTTAATCGTAAGCTATCAGGCGCCCGGTTCGTTGGGCCGGCGCATAGAGGATGGAGCAAAAAGCGTTTCGCTTTTCGGCGAAGAGGTGCCAGTGAAATGCCGCATTGAAACAATTTCCGGATACTCTGCTCACGCGGACGGCGAAACGCTTTTTGAATTTGTACGCGCGCACTCTGACACTTTAAAAAAAGCATTTTTAGTCCACGGCGAACCAAAAGCATCTTTGGCCCTCGCCCAAAAAATCCGCGACTATCTCGGCATTGAGGCTTTCGCTCCCAAATACGGCGAGAGCGTGGAGATAAGTTGACGCTGTTTTTTTTGTATGATAAACTTTTTCTACATATATGCCCACTATCAATCAGCTTATTAAAAAAGGCAGAAAAAAGATGGAGTATAAGGCAAAGTCAGTTGCGCTTGCCAAGAGCTTTAATGTTCTTCAAAACAGGCCCCGGTTTTACCCATCGCCCTTTAAACGCGGAGTTTGCCTTGCCGTAAAAACGGTGACGCCCAAAAAACCGAACTCTGCTTTGCGCAAAGTTGCGCGAGTCCGGCTGACCAACGGTATGGAGGTGACGGCCTATATTCCCGGTGAGGGGCATCAGCTTCAGGAGCACTCGGTTGTTGTGATACGCGGCGGGCGCGTAAAAGACCTGCCGGGTGTGCAGTATCATATTGTGCGCGGGGTTTTAGATACAACCGGCGTGGAAAAACGAAAACAACAGCGAAGCAAATACGGTACTAAAAAGCCAAAAGTATGAGGCGCAAAAAAAAAGAAAAAAGAGAATTAGTGCCGGACCCGGTTTATGATTCTGCGTTGGTTGCCAAGCTAACCAATTATTTGATGTTTTCCGGAAAAAAATCTACGGCGCAAAAAGTAATATGGGGAGCGCTTGAAGAAATAAAAAAAATAGAAAAAAAGGGGGAAACTCCGGTGATTATTTTAGAGCGTGCGATAAAAAATATTACTCCGCTGGTTGAAATCCGCCCTAGACGGATCGGAGGGGCAACGTATCAAGTGCCTCGCGAGGTGCAGCCGGATCGAGGATTTGCTTTGGCGGCGCGTTGGCTTATTGGCGCGGCGCGGGCAAAAAAGGGAAAACCCATGGCCAAAAAATTAGCAGAGGAAGTTCTTTTTGCGGCCAAAAACGAAGGCGCCGCAATCAAGAAAAAACTGGACACCCACCGCATGGCCGAAGCTAACCGCGCCTTCGCGCATTTTGCGTGGTAAGGTATACTTGTAATTTAGGTTTATTTTTGATAATATTGAAACATGGCCACTTTAACCATAGAAATCCCAAAAGAAGTTTTACGGCGCGCCAACGGTCGCAGGCTTTTGGTTGTTGATCCAAAAGAATTTGCAGACGAATTGAAAAGACATTGGGAAGTGGACGACGCTGTGGGTGCGCTCAAGATTGCTCGGCAAGAGCAAAGATCGGGCAAGCTCAAAGAGCTTAAAAGTTTGCGGCAGTTGATGAAATAATGCCGCGCCTTGTCAGTAAAATTGTATACTCATCTCGTTTTGAGAAAAATTTTAGCCGTCTTCCCTCAAGGATTCAACAGTTGGCTCTCAAAAAAGATAAATTATTTCGGAAAAATCTATTTCACTCTTCATTAAAAACACACAAGCTCGGTGGCAAATTCGAGGGCACTTGGGCTTATTCGATCAATAAGGATTTTAGAGTTCATTTTTATTTTTTGAGCGATAGCGTGGTGGCCTATGTCAACGTTGGTACACACGAGATTTATAAAAAATAAAATTTATGGAAAATCCAGAAAAAATAGATTCAAAAAAAGAAGCTGTCAAACAAATTGATCATTTGTTGAATGACTACGGAGAATACCCGGATGTCAGACTTACTGATGCGGAGAAAGTTGATAAGGACGGAATATTGTCTAAAGCCGACCCAACTTTGCTCAAGAGGCGAGAACAATGGACGCAAAATAAATACGCCGTAACGTGGCTTACGGCCGTGGTAGGCTTTACTGAACAATTTATTAATTTAGTGCCGAATGATGAAGAACGACAGGCCCTTTTGAAAACTTGGGAATTTTTATTGAGAAAAGTTAAGGAAGAGCAACAGGATAAAATTTCCAAGGAAACAGTGGATTTCGCAAATAAATTCCTTCATGATTTAAAAAACTCGCTTAAATAAATTTTTATGGCACGGGAATATCCAATTGAAAGGACGCGCGATATCGGGATTATCGCTCATATTGACGCGGGGAAGACGACCGTAACCGAGCGGGTGCTTTTTTATACCGGGGTTTCGCATAAAATCGGCGAGGTGCACGAGGGTGAAGCTGTGATGGATTGGATGGAGCAGGAGAGAGAGCGCGGCATAACAATTACTTCTGCTGCTACAACATGTTTTTGGGCCCCGTCATACTTGCCTCGCCAGAACGATAGTGGGGCGGGCGGCGGGGAAAAACATCGCATAAATATTATTGACACGCCGGGGCACGTGGATTTCACCGTTGAGGTGGAGCGCTCGTTGAGGGTGCTGGACGGCGGAGTTGTTGTTTTTGACGGGGTTGCCGGAGTTGAGCCGCAGTCGGAAACTGTCTGGCGGCAGGCCGACAAATACAAAGTTCCGCGGATTTGTTTTATTAACAAGCTCGATCGTATGGGCGCTTCTTTTACCAATAGCTTTAATTCTATTTTAGAGCGTTTAACGCCAAACGCAGTGGCAGTAAATATCCCGGTCGGCCTGGAAAGCGAGTTCGCCGGCATAATAGATCTTATGAGGATGAAGTTTGTGCAATTTGACGGTGAACACGGAGAAAAAATTATTGAAGAAGAAATTCCGGCCAATAAAAAATCCGAAGCGGGGGAGTGGCGGCATAAAATGGTTGAGCGCATCGCGGGAGAAGACGACGCGCTGACGGAAAAATATTTGGAAGGGAAAGAAATTTCAGTAGACGAATTAATGGCGGTTTTAAGAAAAGCGACTTTGGAATATAAGTTGGTGCCGGTTTTTTGCGGTTCCGCTTTGAAAAACAAAGGAGTGCAGATGATGCTCGACGGCGTTGTGGATTATCTGCCTTCCCCGGCGGATCTCCCTCCGGTTAAGGGGCATCACCCAAAGACCAAGGAAGAAATTACACGCGAACCCAAGGATGACGCTCCGTTTACGGCTCTTGCTTTTAAATTGCAGACGGACCCGTATGTCGGCCAGCTTACTTATTTTAGAGTTTACGCAGGCATACTTTCCGCCGGCTCTTATGTTTTAAACGCGCGCACTGGCGACAAAGAGCGCGTCGGAAGGATTTTGCGGATGCACGCAAATCATCGGGAGGAAACAAAAGAAATGCAGGCCGGCGAGATCGGAGCAATAGTTGGCTTGAAAAATACAAAAACCGGAGATACGCTGTGCGACCCAGAACATCTTATCGTTTTGGAATCCATTGTATTTCCGGAACCCGTGGTTTCTTTGCGCATTGAACCCAAGACCAAAGCCGACCAAGAGAAAATGGGGTTGGCGTTGCGGAGGCTTTCGGAAGAAGATCCAACATTCAGAATCAAAGGAGATGAAGAGACAATGGAGACGATTATTTCCGGAATGGGAGAACTTCATCTGGAAATTTTGGTGGACCGCATGAAGCGGGAATTTAAAGTTGAAGCCAATGTCGGGCGCCCGCAGGTCGCTTACAAAGAAACCGTTAAAAAAACAGCGGAGGCCGAAGGAAAATATATCAGACAGTCAGGAGGACGTGGGCAATATGGGCATGTTTGGCTGCGAGCGGAACCCAACGAGCGCGGGAAAGGATTTGAATTTATTAATGAAATTAAAGGAGGCATTATTCCGCAGGAATTTATTCTGGCGGTGGAAAAGGGAATAAAAGAGGCGATGGAGAAAGGGGTGGTGGCCGGATTTCCTTTGGTTGATATGCAAGTAGCGCTTTACGACGGTTCTTACCACGACGTGGACTCGTCCGAAGCGGCGTTTAAGATTGCTGGATCTATTGCTTTGCAGGAGGCCGCCAAACGTGCTGGCGCGATTCTTTTGGAGCCGATTATGAAAGTTGAGGTTGTGACTCCAGAACAATTTTTGGGAGACGTTACAGGAGATCTTTCTTCCAAACGCGCCAAAATCGAGCGGATGTCTGAAAGGGGCATGGCTAAAGTGGTTGACGCGAAAGTCCCGCTTTCCGAAATGTTCGGATATGTTACAAAATTGCGATCAATGACCGAGGGCCGCGCCTCCTACACAATGGAGTTTGATCATTACGAAGAAGTCCCGAATAATATTGCGGAGTTGATTAAAGATGGGAAAAAATAATTATGGAAGAGGAGCAAGAAAAAATTCTATCCGACGATTTGCTTGCCGAAGATTTGGATTCAGAGCCATCTCTTGACGACTTGCCGGTTTAGGCGTTAGTCTAAGATTTAGACAGGGAGCGGACGAAAATGAAATTCATCGTTGGCTTTTTCGGCTTCATTTTGATGGTAATTTATCAAACGGTTGTTCCACAAAGATTTTGGCGGGAGGCACATCTGAGTTGGATTAGTGCGATTTCTCCGGTGTTGTCTATATTGTTGGTGGCTTATGTCTTGTTCCTCATTTTTAAATTAATAATATAGATGCGCTTGACGATATCCTGATGTATATTGACGGCTGCTTTTAATTTTGCTAGACTAAAAGCATGAAAAATAATAAAAGTCAATTCACGGCGGTTTATAAAAAACACGGCAAGTTGTATGTGGGATGGATTGAGGAAGTGCCCGGCGTAAATACGCAAGGAAAGACTATTAAGTCCGTTAAACAGAATCTCAGAGAGGCTCTAGGACTCGTTCTTGCTGCTAATCGCGAAATAGCAAAGCGGGAGTTCGAAGAGGAATTCAGCTGCCACGTGTTTAAAGAGAAAATTCTCGTGCCGACCGCATGAAACATGTTGATTTAGAGCGGCATTTGCGCAAACATTATTGCGTATTATATCGCGAGGGCGGCAATCACGGCGTTTTTAGAAATCTTCGCAACAATAAAACCTCAAGCGTTCCACGTCATCGAGAAATCGATGACTTTTTGGTTCAGAAAATCTGTCGCGATCTAGGTGTTCCAAAACCTTGACGACTTGCCGGTTTAGTGATAAGCTTTGATGGGAGGTGAACTGCGATGCTCATTAAAAAATCCGTTCTTTATTGTTTGTCTTTAATTGGCCATGCCGTTTTCACGGTTATTACGGCCGCTGGCGTTTCCAGCACTTTTTGGTGGTTGATAAACGGCAAAGCGCTTTTTGGCCTATCAACTGCGCTGATTATGACTTGGGTCGGCATAGGAGGCATCATGTTGTTTTTTGCCATTTTTAAAAACCGCATTCGAGAAGGTGGCGAAAGATGAAAAGGCTGTTTCTTGCGACATTTTTATCTATGTTCTTTGCGTCTGGTTGCGCAACGATGTATATGCGGGATTGCGCCAAAGCGCCGCAGGAGCAAAAAGCCGAGTGCGAGCGATATAATAACGCTGCTATTGCGATAGACGCCTTGAATCTTTTCTTTTTGTTTTAAACACATTTTGTGTTTTGTGGCCATCCGTTATGCTCGATGGCCTTTTTTATACGCGCGGATGTAGTATACTAAATAATATGCAATTGCAAAAAATCCTCGCGACATTTTTGATTTTTGCAGTTTCTTTGTCTTTTTTTTATCCCTTTTCTGAAGTAAAAGCCGCCATTCCTCCAATCCAACCCCTAACTAAACCGTTCGGTGGCAAAATCACCAAGATTCAGGCATGCATGAGCCCCTCGGGTTTTATTTTGTATATCGGTCCTCCTGTTGGCGGCAAATTCTTTTTAAACCCCGCAACGAGTCAGATTAAATCTTATGGAGTAATCAGGCCTGGCATATGTACTTTAGGCTATGCTTCGCCGGCGCCAATCAACTGCGACAAGGGCAACCCAAGCGGCATTGGCGGATTTAGCATAGGTGGTCTTTTGGGCAGCGCAGTTGCGGGCGGTTTGGTGGATGCAAACGTCGTGACTATGGAGATGATCGAACCAGGAAACATATTCGGATCACAAATAATGGGAGTAGAACTCGTTGGACCCGGCGGGGCGCTTTTTGTAGGCGGCGATTTGGGCATACAATTAGCCGGCCTTGCTGAAGGATTGGGCGGATTGCTGCCCGGCATAAATATTATAAGCTCGCTCGCCAGCGGAAATTTTCTAGGCGCAGGCCTTAGCCTCGCCGGTATCTTTGTCCCGGTTATAGGGCCCGCAATTAGCATAGCTTCTTTCATTTTTAGCGCCTTAGGCATAAATTTTGGCAAAAAACCGCCATCTTTGGGGTCAGCTTACCCAATAATCCAGATAGGAACGACTCAAAAACCAGTTCCACCCGGTATATGTCCCCAAATCCCATTTCTTGAACCAGCTCATGCCATATCCACACCCTGATTGCGCTGTAAAAATGGTATAATTAAGGAGGTGAAATGGGTTATTTGCCATCAAAAAACTTCATAACCCTTGTTTTTGCCGCCCTCGTTGTTTTATTCGTGGGCTGGTTTGTGATTTACATAGCCTCCAGCAACCGGCAACCAGCTGCCGGCCAGAAGCTTGGAGCCGGAAGCGGGCAGCTAGGATTCCTCGCCGCCTATCAGGACGCCAACCGCGACAGCGATGGCGACGGACTTAAAGATTGGGAAGAAATTCTTTGGAAAACCGATGCGAACAAAGCCGATACGGATGGAGACGGAACCAGCGATGCGGATGAGATAAAAAACGGAAGAGACCCGATTTTAGCGGGGCCGAATGACAAGTTAAAAAAACCGGAAGAGATTGGCAAGCAAGCCACAACAACGCCGAGAACTTTGACCGACAAAATAGCCCGGGAGTTCGCCTCCAATTATCTCACAGCCGCGGGATCTTCGGAGGGCTCAATTGACATGTTTCAGCAAAAAGCGATCTCCGAGTCTTTGATAGAGTCATTAAGCCGCGACGCGCTCTTGTATAAAGATTCATTTTCGTCAGCCAATGTTCGTGTAGAACAAAGTTCTTCATCTGACGGAATAAAAATATATTTAAACAGAGCGGGAGATTTTTTGAATAAAACATTTGCAAATCTGCAAAAGCCGGAGATAGAGATTGTGAACGAGATTTTGGCGGCCGAGCGCTACGAAGATCTGAAAAAGTTGGTCGCTTACGTTGCGGCTTACCAAAAAACGGTTGAATTTTTAAAACAAGAAAATGTTCCGGCGTCTTACGCATCTTTGCATCTTGAGCTTATGAACATTATGCAAAATACTGCCGCGGCCGACAGTTTTATGATGGTTACCGACAAAGATCCGGCGCGCGGGCTTGCGGGACTCGCTCTTTATTTAAAACAGGTAGAGAGATTAGAGCAATTTTATAAATCCGGAGGCAATATTTATTTTGCAAAACGAACTCAATGATGTTGAAAAAAAATGTAATTAAATTATTTTCCGCAACGATACTGGGACTAAGTTTAATTTTGCCTTCTTTCGCGTTCGCGTTGGAAGATGAAGGTTTTAATTTAGGAGAGCTCCAAGAGATAGAAGCACAAACACAAGGCGGAGGCGGCATCTTGTCTGGCTTGGACAGCATTTTTGGACTAATATCCGGAGAAACAAGAGCAAATTCCGTGCCTATAGCCAAAGTGCAGGATACGCCGGGAACTTTTAGAGATATGGTTGATAAGGCGGCTTGGAGCGTCGCAAAGCTTTTGGTTCATCGAATTACGCAAGATATCGTAAATCTGATTCGCACCGGAGGGCAAGGCGGGACGCCGCTTTTTGTGCAGGATTGGCAGGGATTTCTGCTTGACGCGGCCGATCAGGCAAGCGGAGTATTTTTAAAAGAATTGAAACTAACCCAGCTTTGCGAACCTTTCGGGCCAAGGCTTCGGCTTATTTTCGCCGGAGGCAGGCGGCCGCTGCAGGAAAGATTCAGGTGCACGGTTTCTGCGATAGCCGGCAATTTACAAAACTTTTTTAATGATTTTAACAATGGCGGGTGGCAAAGATGGATTGAGCTGACACAAGTAAATAACAATCCATACGGCCAATATCTAGGGCTTTTGGAAGAGAAAGAAAAAAGAGAGGCGATTGCCGCGCAAGCAAAACTTAACGAGGCGGTATCCGGCAGCGGATTTTTAGGGATAGAAGATTGTGAAAAAGTAGATCTTAGAACAACAGACGTGGATGATATTAATATTGTGGGAGAAGAAACTCCTGAATCAGTCACCGTAGAGCGCTGCAAAACCGTAAGCCCCGGTAAATATCTGGAAAATCGGCTGGCAAAAGCCACTAATTCTGATATTGAGCAATTAAACATCGCCGATTCTTTTAATGAAATAATGATTGCCGCGTTTCAGTCTTTGATTAACGGCATTTTCTTCTCGCCCGGCGGGCTTTATAGCTCCAACATTTATTCAACAACAATTACGAACCAATTGCAGGAGGAATTGGATAGTCTCAAGCGAAGCGGGATTCAGCTTTCAGGAATTGATCCGGCGATAAATGTTACGCAATCAATAATTAATAAAAAAGAAAATTCGCTGGCGCAAACAAAAGACGAGATTAAAACATTGGGAGATCTCAAAACCTGCAAACTTAATCACAATAAGCCGATTGCTGCAGTAGACAACAGGATTCAGGTGGCGACCACAACCAAGGCGGCGCTGGAAGGCGATATCGTTGAGCAGGTTATTTTGCTTGAATTGCTGAAAGATGATCGCGTCGCTCTTTTGCTTACCAAAACAGTTGAAGAATTTAATGCTGCGCTAAACAAAATTAACGGAGACGTCGCGAAAGTCGGGTCGCTTGCCGCGGCTGTTTCCCAAAACGAGCAAATTGCGGCCGATAAGGCGAAAGCCGAAGAAGATTTACAAAATTGTTTGAATCCGCCGCAGAGCGAGGATTAGAAGTGAGAAGTTAGAAATGAGAAAAAAAAATAAAAAATTTCAAATCCCAATCGCCTCAATAATTCTTTTGAGTTTGGTTTTGAGTTTTTCCGCCATCGGCTCTGCATACGCAGTCGGCGAAATAATAACACCGCCAAAATCGGCGTCTACCAACAGCATTCTAGCCGGAGCGGGCAAAACAATTGCGCAATATGCAGTTGGCGCATTGGGCGCAGTAGGCGCCGCCCTAATCGGGATTATGGCGCATTTAACAAATTTAGGCGGGGCATTTTTCGATCTCTCATTAAACTACAATCTAGATCTTCGGGATAAACTTGTTTCTGTTTACAGTGGATGGATTGTCTCTCGCGACATAGCTAATTTGTTGTTCATACTGATTTTGTTGGGCATATCTATAGCAACCATCTTGCGTATTTCTACTCATCAAGCAAAATCGCTGCTCCCTCGGCTTATTATCATCGCATTGCTTATCAACTTCAGTTTTTCTATTGGGCTTGTGGTTATTGACTTCACTAACATTTTGGGCAAGCAATTTTATGATGTCATTACGGAAAACGGCGCAAAAAGAGTTTCAGAAATTATTATGCAGAAAACAAAAGTGCAGGCGGTTTTCGACGATCGGGACGCCGACTTGGCTGCGCAAAATACTTGGCTTCAAAGGATGTTTAAAACACTAGTACGACAAGATGCGTTTGGGCCAATAGGCCAGCTTTGGTTGCAATTAACCAACGCAGCGGGAAATGATCTAGACCAAGCATTGATATTCGCGAAAATCTCCTGGGGCAACTTAATCATTCTTGCGGTTATTACATTTGTCTTTTTCGTAGGAGGCATTATTTTGCTTATCAGGCCAGTTATATTGGCCTTACTTTTGACGCTTGCCCCAATCGCCTTCCTGTTTTACATTTTACCGGATACAGAAAGCTATTGGAAAAAATGGTGGTCAACTTTAATAAGCCATTCATTTTTTCTGCCAGCGTTTTTGTTCCTTTTATACGTGGCCATTCTTCTTATAACCAGTGTTTCTGCGGGATTGCCGTCTGGTAGCGCGCTAAACAATGCTCCTTTGGTTTTTAATTATATTTTAAGCATCATCCTTTTACTCGCGGCTTTAATTTTAGGCAAATCAATGGGAGTTTACGGCGCAGACACCGCGATGGCTTGGTCCACAGCGGGTAGAAAATGGCTCACGGGGGCGGTAGGTGGATTGGCGGCGAGGTACACGACAGGATTGTTGGGGACGGCGATTACGCCAGTGGCGGCGAAATTCCAAGAAACGCGCTTCGGACAAGTTTTTGGCACTGCTCCAACTAAGTTCGCCGGTTGGCTGAAGGGCCTTGGAGGAGCCGAAACAAGGGCGGGCGCGATGGCGGATTTTGCCAAACAATTAACACCGGAGCGGCAGGCGAAGTATTTTGCAGGACTTAACGCACAGGAAAAAGTTGCTCTGCTTGGCAAAATGACTCCGGAACAGCAGGCGGAGATGACGGAATTCATGTCGCCAGCGGATCGTATGCTTGCAGAAGGCATAATCAAGAGGCAGATGCCTCTGGTCGCTGCCGCGAAATTTGATCTTGAATCGTGGAAGAGGCTTTCGCCGCCGGAACAAACTGCTCAATTCGGCAATTATTCTCCGGAAGCCCAGGCGCAAATTTTGCGGAGCTTCCCTGATGACGAAAAGAGGGCGGAATTTGTGCTCAAAAAACTTTCGGGCGCGGCTCAATCTTCCGCAAAGAACATCTTGGCTTCTCCGGCCTTCATTACTGCAGAGCAATTAAGCTACAACAAAGCCGAGAAACGGCAGGAGATGCGCAATGCCGAGCTTCAAGGAGGCACTGCTTTTGAAGACTTTATAAATTCTAAAACAGAGGAAGAACAAAAAACCTACTTCAAAGCGACCGAAGACCGTCAACGCATACTATGGCTGGAAAAGAAGCACGCAGACGCCGCAGCTTTAGGCCAATACCAAAAGTTTGTACAATTAGAGCTTAATCCGGAAGAGCAAGCTAAATTTCACAGCGAAGTTCTGCGGCGCGTATCAACTCCGGCAGTTACTTCATACATCGGCGCCCTTCCTCAAGCTGAAGCGGAAAAGGTTGTTGTCACGCTTTCCGCTGATCAGCAAGCTGCGCTTTATATCCAGTGGGCTAAAGATAAGCCGCGGCTTTCCGTTGTTGAAAAAGCAACAGGGGCATTGTCAGCCGACCAGAAAAAGAATTTCTATGTTTCTTTGGCTCAGCAAGTTGGGCAAAAAAACGCCGGGGAAATCGCGGACATTCTCATTTCTTTGCCTCCGGAAGCTCAAAATATTGTTATTCAACGTAATCCGCAAAAAATTATATCCGTTGTTGATTATGTTAAAGGAGCCAATCCCGATGTGCATGCGCGCATTGCAAGCATTGCAATAAAACAAGGAGGCATGAAACGTGACACCATAAAAACCATCATCACTCCGGAAATTATCAAACATCCGGAAATGATAGAAACAATAATAAGCTCCGGCAGCATGGGCAGTGTTGAGGCAATTACTGGCAGAGACAAAGCAAAAATCGAAGCGCTGCAGGGCGCCATATCAAACTCTCTTGCCCAAGCGGCAAAAGATATCGGAAAGATTGCCCATACCAAAACTAAACTGAGAGCGTCTAAACCGTTCCAAGACTTAAAAGCCGCGAGCGGAGGTGTAATTAGCGATGAGGACGCTTTCGAAGAGGTGCTAAAAACAGAAAAAGAATTTAGAGCCGAGGCTTTGGCAGAAACGATGGAAGAAAAAAATAATCGCCTTATGGCTAAGCAAATCAGAGATACGCTTGCGGGCATTGCTTCGGCGGCGCATCAAGAAATATTAGATAGGTTATTAGGAACATAAAAACATGATAGCTGTAGACAATAAAAAACGACAAGCTATTTCCGAAGCCTTGGAAAAATTACCGGAAGATTTGCATAAGGCTTTGTTCGCGCCAGAAACCACCGATTCTGTCCAGGCGGTTGGCAAAAATGCCGGACTCATGATTGACAAAATCGGGGAGTTTGCTGATGAAACTGGGCTGGTGATGCTTGGAATCACTCCGCCATCGGATTACGTGAAAAATCTGACGCGAAGGCTTGGTGTGGAGCAGGAAAAAGCAAAAGCGATAGCGGAAGAGATTAATCAACAAATTTTTAAGCCGGTGAGAGAGTCATTGAAGAGGATTCATGGGTTGGCTCCTACTGAAACCGTCGGCGCAAAAGCGCCGACCGCCCTGCCCTCCTCAACCTCGCCTCGCGGGAAAACACTCGGTGTTTTTGGGGATTCAACACCGAGTGTTGAGGAGCGAGGCGGGGTTTTCCCGGGCGGGACGGAACAAAAACCCCTCCCGACCCGTGAAGATATTAGGCCGGCCACACCTTCTATGCCGCAACCTCTCATTATTGAGCCCGCGCCATCAGCGGGAAAAAAGGAGGAGGCGAAAATTATCCCGCCGATCTTTGTCAAAACTTATCAGAGCACTGACCCATACAGAGAACCAATGGAATAATCACAATGCAGCACCAAGTTCCACAATTTATAGACGTAGAAGACAAGATATTCGGCCCTCTGACCGCAAAGCAATTTTTTTATTTGTTGGGCGGAGGCGCGGTTATTTTCATAATGTATGTTTATTTTCAGCTTTGGTTTGTGATTGTGCTTGGAGCGCCTATAGCCGCGTTTGCAGCTTCGCTCGCCTTTTTAAAAATTAACGGCCGGCCGTTTATTAATGTACTCGCGGCCGCATTGAGTTATTCGTCTTCGGCAAGATTGTATTTGTGGAGAAAAGCCCCGCTCGGCTCCTCGAAACTGCCCGACGGGAAGAAACCTGGTTTTTCGGGGGTCTCAAAACCAGGTTTCGAGGAGTCGGGCAGTTTCTTCCCGCCGGGCGGGGCAACTCCAAAGCTCACCCAAAGCAAATTACAGGATCTATCCTGGTCGCTGGATATACAACAAAAACTAAAACGCTAAACATGGTTACTGCACTGCCATCGCAAAATATTCTGCAGATAGAGGAAATACGGGACGGTGTTTTGATATTGAAAGACAAATCTTTGCGCGCCGTAATGATGGCTTCGTCTTTAAATTTTGCGCTAAAAAGCGCGGATGAGCAGACTGCGGTTATTATGCAATACCAGAATTTTTTGAACTCTTTGGATTTTTCCATTCAGTTTTTTATCCAGTCGCGCAGATTAAACATCGAGCCGTATCTGGAAACATTAAAAAACGCGGAAGCAAAGCAGACCAACGAGCTTCTAAAAATACAAATCGCGGAATACATGGAATTTGTTCGCACATTCGTTCGCGCGGCCAATATCGTAAGCAAAAATTTTTACATCGTTGTGCCGTTTACCCCGTCCATTTTCGCAACTCCGCAGGAAGGCGCTGCAAGTATTTTAAAAGGAATCAGCGGTATTTTTTTGGGAAAATCGATTCAAAAAGGGGCGGGATTAACCCGGGAAAAATTTGAGGAATATAAAAACCAGCTTTGGCAGAGAGCCGACTCCGTAATACAAGGGCTCGTGCGTTCCGGCGTGCGCGCCGTGCCGTTAAATACCGAGGAACTGATAGAATTATTTTATGGTCTTTACAACCCGGGAGAATTAGAAAAAGGAAAACCCCCGGCTTTACAATAATATGGCACTATTAGACATTTTTAGAAAAAAGAAAAAGGAAGAAGCGGAAATCATTCCTGTTTTTCCGGAGGAAATTTACCGCGCGGGAGTTTTGGAGTTAAGGGACATAATTGCCCCGGCCGCGCTTGAGATTACCGCTAACCATGTCAGGTTGGGCGAAAAGCTTGCGCGCGTGATTTTTGTGTTTTCTTTGCCGCGCTTTTTATCCTCAAACTGGTTTAGTCCAATTATAAATTTGGATAAAGTTTTTGATGTTTCAATCTTTATCCATCCGGTGGATACCGCAACCGTCCTGAAAAAACTTCAGAGAAAAGTTGCCGAGGTGCAGTCGCAAATCGCGATAAGGCAACAAAAGGGCTTAGTCCGCGATCCGATTTTAGATACGGCCTTTCAAGATTTGGAAGCTTTGAGAGACAAACTCCAACAGGCGCAGGAAAGACTTTTTAATTTCGGACTTTACATCGCAATCTACGGCAACACCATCGAAGAATTGGATAAGGCGGAAGCGGAAATAAAATCAATGCTGGAGTCGCGGCTTGTTTACGCCAAGCCAGCGCTTTTTCAACAAAAAGAAGGATTGGATTCCGTCTTTCCGCAATCATACGACGCGCTTTTGGTGAACAATTATTTAAATTCTTCCCCGGCCTCCAGTGTTTTCCCGTTCGTTTCTTTTGATCTCACTTCAAATAAAGGCATTTTATACGGCATCAACTCACACAATAATTCGCTAATACTTTTTGATCGATTTAGCTTGGAAAATTACAATTCCGTGATTTTTGCCAAAGCGGGCGCCGGAAAATCTTACGCGACAAAACTGGAAATCTTGCGCTCCTTGATGTTTGATACGGACGTTATAGTAATTGACCCGGAGCGCGAATATGAATATCTTGCCGAAGCAACCGGCGGGAGATATTTTAATATTTCTTTAACTTCGCATCATCATATTAATCCTTTCGATCTTCCTACGCCGCGCGAAGACGAATCTCCATCGGATGTTTTGAGGTCGCACATAATAAATCTGGTTGGACTTTTTAGAATAATGCTTGGCGGTCTGACTCCGGAAGAAGATTCTATCATAGACCGCGCGATTTCCGAAACTTACGCTTCACGGGATATCACGCCTGATTCGGATTTTTCAAAAGCCATTCCACCGATACTTTCGGATCTCGAATTGGTTCTTGCCAACATGGAGGGAGGTGAATCGCTCGCGCAGCGGCTGCGCAAATTTACAAAAGGCACGTGGGCCGGGTTTATCAACCAGCCGACCAATGTTGATATAAATCAAAAATTTGTCGTGTTTTCAGTGCGTGACATGGAAGAAGAGTTGCGGCCGGTGGCAATGTATTTGATTATTAACTACATCTGGAGCGCGATTCGCGCGGAGATCAAAAAAAGGATTTTGGTGGTGGATGAAGCGTGGTGGATTATGAAAAACCAGGACGGAGCATCGTTTCTTTACGGGATCGCCAAGCGCGCGAGAAAATATTATTTAGGAGTTGCCACAATAACGCAGGATGTTGGAGATTTCTTAAACTCTCCGTACGGAAAGCCGCTGATCACCAACTCATCAATTCAAATGCTTTTGCGTCAATCCCCGGCAGCAATTGATGCGCTTAAAGAAACTTTTAATTTAACGGATGAAGAAAAATTCTTGCTTTTAGAGTCAGACGTGGGGGAGGGATTATTTTTTGCCGGACTGAAGCACGTTGCAATCAAGATTTTAGCGTCTTACACGGAGGACCAATTGATAACTTCCGATCCTGCACAATTGTTGGCAATTAAAAAAGCAAAGGAGGAATTTGGGCAGCAAACATGATAAAATAAAATTAAAATGAGTAAGCTTTACAAAAATTTAATAATATTTACCGCGCTGTTTTTGGCCTTAAACGCATCTGCGCTTATTCTGACTTCTCCGAACGATTTGGTTTTGAGCGTATCTCCGGCTTCTCCGAGAGCCGGGCAGGTTGTAACCGTTACTGCTAAGTCTTTCGCGTTTGACGCCCCACGCACGAATTTTAGATGGACCTTAAACGGCAAGGAAATTGCTTCCGGCGTCGGCTTGGTTGAACAAACATTCACGGCCGGCGCGCTTGGATCGGTTATGAATATTACTGTTCGCGCGGTATCTGCGGACGGACTGCCTTACGAAGCCGGTGTCTCCGTCTCAATCGCTGATATTGATTTTGTGGTTCATTCAGCAACTTACGTTCCGCAATTTTATCGCGGGGCCGCGCTGCCCACGCCGGGCAGTGTTGTTGAAGTGATTGCTGTGCCGCATTTGTTTAGAGGCGGCTCAAGAATTTCTCAGCAAAACTTGATTTACGAGTGGTCTTTGGATGGCAAGCCGGTTCTTTCTCAATCTGGTGGTGGAAGAAATAAACTTGCGCTTAAATTAGCGGACGTCGGTGGCAGCAGTTATCTTGTGACTTTGAAAATAAACACGCTGGACGGCGTGGTATTCACGCAAAAAAGCGCGCGCATAAAAACTTACGAGCCGGAAATTTTATTTTACGAAACAAACGCGCTTACCGGCCTCAAGCCGCAAGCAATACTCTCGTTTTTTGGGCTGGCCGGAAGCTCTTTTTCAATCTTAGCCGAGCCGTTTTTCTTTGATTTAAACTCTTTAAAACGCTCCGAAGTACGCTGGAGCGCGAATGGAGAAAAAATTGCTTTGACAGCCGAGCCGAAAAACCCGCGACTTTTGGAGCTCACTGCGCCGTCAGGCGCGGAATCGCAGACAAATTTTTCTCTAAAAATTGAGGACAAAGAGCACATTTTTCAAAGCGCGGAGGCGGGATTAATGGTAAAGGCTAGCCAATAAATTAAAATGTCAAAGCTCAAATTTCAAATCAAATCCAAAATCAAAAATCCAAAAATTTTGACATTTGGGCTTTTGGTTTTATTTGGCATTTGGATTTTGTCATTTGGTTTTTTTGCTGTGGCGGGTGACGGCGTTCAATATAATCTTCTCCAACCCTTGCCAAGTGTTGGCAAACAAGTCAGTTCCTTCCCACAATATATTCAAGGACTTATTCCTTTCATCTTAAGCCTAGCCGCCGTGCTCGCGGTGGTGATGATTGTAATCGGCGGGATTCAATACGCAATCTCCGAAGCAGTTGATGCAAAAGCGGATGCCAGAGACCGCATCACGCAGGCAATTTTCGGATTGCTTCTCGCGCTTTTGTCTTACTTGATTCTTTGGACCATAAATCCTCAACTTGTTAATTTGAAATTGGATATTAAATCTTTGCAACAAACCACAAACACCGGCGGAGGAAGCGGCACTACTGGCAGTTTTTAATTTTCAAACATGGAAAACTTATTAACAAAAAGAAATATAATAATCGCTGGGGTGGTGATTGTAATAATCATCGGAGCTTTGGTTTGGTTTGGGTTGAAAAATGGGACTGGAACGGAAGACGGAGGATTTTTTGGGTTGTTTCCTTGGGCTCCGCCCGGCTCCTCGAAACCTGGTTTTGAGACTTCCCAAAAACCAGGTTTCTTCCCGCCGGGCGGCGTTTCCCCGGGCGGCGAACAGCCTTTTACTCCGGAGGCAGCACAAAACCTCCCAGTCGGCACATTAATCCGCTTAAGTTCAGACAACATCTCTTCGCTAGTCGGCGTCGGAACAACGAGTGTTAAATATCACAAAAATATTCCTGAAAATTTAGGGCATCTTTTTGAGCGAAGAGCTGATGGAACAAATGAAGAAAAAAGGATTTCCAATTTCACAATACCGCAGGTTTTGCGCGTTGTCTGGGCTCCGGATGGCAAGAAAGCAGTTGTTTTTTACAATTTAGATAATCAGATAAGAAAACTGCTGATTGATTATGCGACAACAACGCCGAAAACCAGCTTTTTACCCGATTCAATATCAGATATTGCTTTCTCACCAGATTCCAAATCCCTTGTGTTTATAAACAATCTGCCTGCCTCGCCGAGTCAAGGCGGGGGAGATAGTCAGAATATTTTCGCATCCACCGCTGACTTTAAAAACCAAAGAAAAATTTTTGATAACAATGTCCCGGGCTTTGAAATCTCGTGGCCCGCCGCCAATACAATCGCGCTAAAAACCAAATCTTCCTACGGCGCGCGCGGATTTATTTACGCGTTAAATGCATCAACCGGCGCGCCTGCCTCGCCGAGTCAAGGCGGGTTTAACAAAGTTGCGGAGGGCCTTGGGCTGGATGCCATTTGGAACTCCGACGGCTCCGGTACGCTTTACTCGGTTTCGGACGCGGACGGTAATTTGCTAAACTTAAAATTTGTTGATGCCAAAACCGGAGCAACAAAAGAATTTAGTGTAAAAACCATTGCCGAAAAATGCGCATTTTCAAAAACCCGGAAAAATTTAGTTTATTGCGCTGTGCCAGATAACCCACAGCAAGCAAAGTATCCGGACGCGTGGTGGCAGGGGAAGGTGACATTTCGCGATGATTTTGTTTCGATTGATGTTTCTTCCGGCCAAACTTCCGTTTTGGTTTCCGCAAAAGCGGACGCAACTCAACCGAGAGTGTTAAGCGACGATTCGTGGCTTTTATTCCGCGACAAGTCCTCCGGCAACCTATGGAGCTTGAAACTTAAACTGTAAAAAATCAGAGGCCTACCGTTCTTGATAGACCTCCTTTTTGAAATGCTGTTTTTCGCGCTTGCGGTCGTAGCCTCGCTTGCCTTTCTTCGTCCCCTGCGCGCCGCCCTTTTGGCGGGGCAGAGGAATGCGGCCCAGCTTTTTCATTTTTCTCTCCTTTTCAAAAAGTTTGATCAGGGCGGCAGGATTTGAACCTACGATCTCCTAGTTCCGGGCTAGGTGCTCTATCAAACCGAGCTACACCATGACAAAAATTTGGTGTATTTATATAAATGGGAGGGGAATGAAGAGGGGCCAGTCGGTATGACATTTTCAGCCGCGACTTCTTTGAAACTTTAACGCAGTTCTTGCGATGCGCTCGGCTGGATAATTACTTACCCAACTCCGCGGTTTAAGGACGCCATTCCCCGTTGCGCCCCAAGGGATTTCCCCTTTTTGATTTTTTCAAAACATCGCTTAGCAATCGGATTGTTAAGTGATTCCTTGGGAGGCCGAAGGACGGGGACCCATGAACACCCAGGCCTTTGGTCTCCCAAGGACCCGCCTAGACTCGCTAGGCGAGGCTGGTGGACCACCCATGTTTACCTATTAAACTTCGGGATAATCCGCCGGCCGGGGCTATTATTTTGGTTTATGCCCTCGATACCGCGTTATCCCTGCATTAAGCTTAACTATCACCATTATACTCCTATTAAAAAATTTGTCAAGCCCCCCTGACAAATCTGCTAATTTGGGCTTATTTTGCGTGTTTTGACACTATAACAAGTGCGCCTCACCATAATTTATGATATAATTGTTCTATGTTAGACGAGCTTAAAAAAATTGGGCTTTCGGAAAATGAGGCAAGGGTGTATCTTGCGCTTTTGGAGTTGGGATCTGAAACGGCGCAGGAGATTGCCAAAAAAGCAGGTGTAAAGCGCGCGACTACTTACGTGCAACTTGATGCTCTTATGAAAATGGGATTAGTAACCTCGTTTGAAAAAGGTCTGCCTGCCGGCAAGGCAAAGAAAAAAAGCTATTTCCGCGCGGAAGACCCTGAACATTTAATTAAAATCGCCGAGCGCGAAAAAAAAGTTGCCAGAGAGCGCGAAAGCGCGTTGGAAGAAATCCTGCCGGGCCTCGGCAAACTTTATCTCTCCGCCGGCGAACGTCCAAGGGTGAGATTTTTTGATGGGGTGGAGGGGCTTAAAACAATGCAGGCGGAATTCCTAAAATCCGGCGCTGAACTTGTTGAATCTTTTTCATCGGCTGACGATGTCGCAAAAATTTTTCCGAAATTCGGCGAAGAATACGAGCCCCAAAAAATCAAAAGAAAAATTCAATCCAAGGTAATATACACGAGCGCCAACGGCTCATTTCTTAAAGAAGTTGATATGATAGCGTTGAGGGAATCGCGATATATTCCGCCGGACGAGTTTCCGGTGTCATGCGACATATCAATTTACAAAAATACAGTCTCAATATCTGTTCTGCGTGGCAAAATCTTCGGAATTTTAGTTGAAGGCGAAGAGATAGCAAAATCCATGCGCTCGTTTTTTAAGCTTGCTTGGGAAGCGGCCGAGAAATATAAAAAAATCTAGGGGGCACGCGCGTCGCGGCCCCCTTGGGTTACTGCCATTTTTATTTGTTTCTTCCGGGTTTGCCGAGAATTTTTTATCCGCGAAGCCCTGATTCGGCGTTTTTTATACTAAGGCTTCGGAGAAAACGCTTTCAAAAACTGAAAAACCATTCTCCCACTGCTCAACCAGTGGTGTTCACAAATCCAAGCTGCAAATCAAACCTCAAGACCAAGCCACAAACCGAAAGCTTTACTTACCCGTACAATCCCATTCAGCCTCCTCCCTTGCCCGCCTAAATGCGAAGCTTTTGGCGGGTTCTGCCCCCATTATAGCAAATCTACAGGTTTTGTCAACCCCTATTCCGTTGTCACTCTAAATACCTCTTCAATCGTCGTAAAGCCTTGTATAACTTTCATTATGCCGTCTTCTACCATAGTCATCATTCCTTCTTTTTTTGCCTGTTCTTCTATTTGGTCCGAAGTGGCGCTTTGCATCAAAAGATTTTTAATGGTCGGCGTCATCTCCAGCACTTCGTGAATACCCAACCGGTTAGAATAGCCGTCGGGGCATTCCTGAGTTGCTTTCGGCTTATAAAACGGAATATCTTTCCAGACGGCTTTCGGAGAAACAATTTTTTCTTTTTTTAAAAAATCTAAAACTCTTTCCAAATTCACATTCTCGCCTAATTTTTTAAGTTCGGCGTCGGTGAGCTTGTATGCCTCCCTTTCTTTGCAGAGGCGCCTGACCAATCTTTGGGCGATAATGGCGTCTGTGGTGGAAGCGATTAAAAAAGGCTCAACCTTCATGTCCAAAAGCCGCGGCAAAGATCCAGCGGCAGAGTTTGTGTGAAGAGTTGAAAGCACAAGATGGCCTGTAAGCGCGGCGTTAACCGCCAAAGATGCCGTTTCATTATCTCTTATTTCGCCCACCATAATAATATCCGGGTCCTGACGGACGAGCGAGCGCAGACCATTGGCGAATGTAAAGCCGATGTCCGGGCGCACCTGTGTTTGGTTGACTCGCGGCATGCGGTATTCTATCGGATCTTCAACTGTTGAAATGTTTACTCCGGGCTGGTTTAGCAAAGATAAAATTGTGTAAAGCGTGGTTGTTTTTCCTGATCCTGTCGGACCAGTGGCTAAAATCATCCCCAAAGGCTTTTTTATATTTTTATACAAAATTTCGAGGGCCTCTCCATGAAAACCCAAATCTTCCAAAGTAAAGCCTTTCGCCGATTCAGGCAAGAGGCGCATTACAACTTTTTCTCCGTCAAAAACCGGCAGTACAGACACGCGGAAAGAAAATTTATAATCCGCCGTTTCAATTTTAAACCTTCCGTCTTGTGGGAGCCGGTGTTCGTCTAATTTTAAACTTGCAAGCACTTTGATTCTTGCTACGATTCCCGAAGCAACTTGTTTTGGGAGAACCATGGCATTATGCAAAATACCATCGATGCGGTATCTGACCAAAACCTCTTTTTCCATCGGTTCAATGTGAATATCCGAAGAACGCTGTAAAATAGCATGGCGAATCAAGGTATCCACTATGCGCACGATCGGCAAATCTTCCGCGGCTTTTTTCAAATCTTCTAAATCGGCGCTTTCTGTGCCAGGCAAACCAGCTGTTTCGGAAATGGTTGCCAGCGCTTCTGATGAAACCTCGTTTTTGATTATTTCTCCGAACTCGGCCTCCAAGCTTTTTTGGTATTGAGAAAGCACGTATTTTATGGAGGCCGCGTTTGTGAGCCTTGGCAGGATTTTTAAGTCTGATTTTTTCTTGATGAACTCGATTGTTTCCAGATCTTCCGGATCCAACATGGCCACTTCGAGGCTTGCGCCGCTTTTTCTAAACGAAACTATGTTGTGTTTTTTTGCAATTGGCTCCGGAATTATTGAAAGCACTTTGGAGTCAATCTTTTCTCCTTCCAGATTTACAAACGGAACCCCCAAAATATAGGCTTTGAGCCGAGCCAATTCTTCTTCGGTGATTTTGCCCAAAGCCAAAAGAATGTCTTCTATTTTCTTGCCGGTTTTTTTTGATTCCGCCTCTGCTTTATCAACCTCGTCTTTTTTCACCAGCTCTGAATCCAACAAAAAAGCTTTAAGCTGTTGTTGTTCAATGCGCATGGTTGAGCACTATCTCGATTTTGGTCAAAAGCTCATCCAGTTTGTAGTTGGCTTTAACCAAATATGTGGTTGCGCCCAATGAAAGCGCGCGTTCAACCTCCGCGCTTCCCTCGAGATTTGTGAGCACGATGACAGGAATATTTTTGGTTGCCGGGTCGTTTTTCAGCTCTTCTAAAACCTCAAACCCGTTTTTTTTGGGCAGTATCAAATCCAGCAGGATCAGATCCGGCATTTCTTTTTGCGCAACTTTCAAGCCAATTTCTCCATCCAAAGCTTTCAGTACGTTATAATTATGCTGTTCCAGCATTTTGCCCATTGCTTGTTGCAGGGCCTCTTCGTCTTCAACAAATAAAATTTTTTTCATGGATTATTTTTTAATTGGTAATGAAAACCAAAATGTCGACCCTTTGTTCGGAAGCGAGGAAAAACCTATATCGCCTCCTGATTTTATAATAATCGCCTTAGCGATGAAAAGGCCCACGCCGGCGCCTTCGGTTTGGTAGCGAAGCGCCTGGTTTGACCTGAAAAACTTATCAAAAACACGCTTTTGATCATCCGCCGGTATGCCGGCTCCGTGATCAGTGATTTTCCAAATCAGCTTGTTCCCTTTGGCTGAAATATTAATAACTACGTTACCGCCGCCAACGCTGTATCTGACCGCATTATCAATAAGATGTCCGATGACGTGTTTAATGCGCTCGCCGTCCACGAGCATTTTAGGAATATTTTCTTCTGCTTCAATTTCGATTCCGACGTTACTGGCGGCGGCAAAATTTTTATACTCGTTTGCAACTTGTTGTGTCATCTCTTTTATCAAAGACGGGGCTGGGCGCAAAATTAAATCATTGTCTTCAATGCGATTAACCTCCAGAAGATCATTAACCGATTGTATCATCCGCTCGTTCTGCGCGTATATTGTCTCTAAGGGGTTTTGTTGATTCCCGGTGAGCAGTAAATCGAGCTGCCATTTTATGGCGGAAAGCGGGCTTCTAAGCTGGTGCGACATGATGCTTATAAATTCCGATTTTGAGCGGGCCGCGAGGGCCACCGTCTCAAACGCGCGAACTATTAGATTCCCGATTGTGAATAAAATTGCTGTCAGCGCAAGCACGGTTATCGCCGCAAATTCAGGCTCTTGGTAGCGGCTGGCTACAATATAAGTTACCAAGATCGCTAGTATAATTATAATGCCCATTATCAAAAATAAAAACTGCGGGCATTGCCAAAGCCCAACCCGATACTCCCAACAAACCTTTTTAAGATTTAAGCTCCTCGTCCACTTCGCCATCATATACGCAAGTATAGCATAAAAATTGCTTTTTATTTTGAGTTTGCTAGATTGGCGAATATGGCAATAAAGCTTCATGCGGCGGAGGTCGTCGGGCTTTCGGGGAAGATTATTGATGTTGAGATTGATCTTTCCCCGGGGCTTTTTAGTTTTGCGATTGTCGGTTTGGCGGACAAAGCGGTCGCCGAATCAAAAGAAAGGATTTCCGCAGCGATAAAAAATCTGGGCGCGAAAAGTCCGCAGAAAAAAAATCAGCGCGTAGTTATTGCTTTGGCTCCGGCCGACCTCAAAAAAGAGGGGCCGGTTTTTGATCTGGCGATTGCGCTTTCGTATCTCTTGGCTTCTAAACAAGCCGAATTTGATCCGAAAGGAAAAATTTTTCTTGGTGAATTGGCTTTGGACGGCGCGTTGCGGCCCATAAAAGGTGTTTTGGCGCTTGCCGAAGAAGCCAAGCGCGCGGGGTTTTCGGAAATTTACGTGCCCGAGGGCAACGGCGCTGAGGCGGCGCTGGTGGACGGCGTTAAAGTTTTTGAAGCGCAGTCTTTGGAAAATATTTTAGAGCATCTGGAAGAAAAAAATTTAATTAAAGAATGTCCGAAAACAAAATTTAATCTTACCGAAGTCGGGACGCTGCTTGATTTTTACGATGTCCGCGGACAGGAGTCCGCCAAGAGGGGGTTGGAAATAGCAGCGGCCGGCGCGCATAATGCTCTAATGATCGGGCCACCAGGAACCGGAAAGACAATGCTTGCGCGGGCGTTTGCTTCAATTTTGCCGCCGCTCTCCCGCGAGGAGGCTTTGGAGGTCACAAAAATTCATTCCATCGCTGGCGCGCTAAAAGACGACGAATTTATTTTGAAGCACCGCCCTTTCAGAAACCCGCATCACACCTCTTCTTACGTTTCGTTGGTTGGCGGCGGAGCATACCCCAAACCAGGAGAAATTACTTTGGCTCACAGAGGCGTTTTATTTCTGGACGAATTTCCGGAATTTGAGCGGAGAGTAATTGAGGTTTTAAGACAGCCGTTGGAAGACAAGACTGTAACAATCTCGCGCGCGAAAGCCACGTTAAATTTTCCAGCGCAGATCAGCATGATACTTGCCATGAATCCATGCCCTTGCGGCAATCTCGGATCTCCAAAGGCGTGCATTTGCAACCCCGCGTCTATAAGCCGCTACCAAAGAAAAATTTCAGGGCCTATCGTAGACCGCATTGACCTTTGGCTTGGGGTTTACGGAATCGAGCATAGAAAATTGGAAGATGATGTTGCCGATGGCCGCGAATCTTCTTTTCAGATCAGAAAAAGAGTAGAGAGGGCGCGGGAGATCCAAAAGAGACGTTTTGGTGATTCAAAAATACTGACCAACTCCGAAATGTCCGTCAGAGACATAAAAAAATACTGCGTACTTGACGACGAATCAAAATCAATCCTTCAGCAAGCCGCTGCGCGGCTTGACCTTTCTCCGCGCAGCTACCACCGCGTCATCAAACTCGCTCGTACCATTGCTGACCTCGCGGGCGAGCCCAACATAAAAAGCCCCCATATTCTGGAGGCTCTGCAATACAGGCCGAAAGCATTGATTTAAACTCATCACATTTTGATCACGTCCATAACCGCGTCAAATTTCGCGTCAACCACAATCGGATTTTTGGTGAAAACTCTCTCGGCAGTAACAGGATCTTTTAATCCGTGTCCCGTCAGGACGCAGACAGCAATGTAAGATTTATCAAAATACAGCCTACGCATTTTCACATCTTTTATAAGCCCGGCCACTGAAGCTGCCGAAGCTGGCTCGCAAAAAATCTGTTCAAGCCGCGGAAGAAGAGCATAAGCTTCTAAAATTTCTTCATCCGTTACGCTGTCAATAATACCTACAGATTCTCTTCTTGCGGTTTTTGCGTCTTCCCAGCGCGCGGGATTTCCAATACGTATGGCGCTGGCCACGGTTTCGGGACTCTCAACGATACGATTCAAAACAATCGGAGCGGCTCCGGCAGCTTGATATCCGCGCATCGCAGGCCTGTTAAAGGGCTGGATCTTCCCAATTTCGATATATTTTTTATACCCCCACCAATAAGCCGTGATATTGCCAGCATTGCCAACAGGAATGTAGTGATAAGTTGGCGCTCTGCCAAGCTTATCGCAAATCTCGTATGCTCCGGTCATCTGGCCGGGCATTCTATTTGGATTTAGCGAATTTAAAAGGCCGATGTCCGGATTTTTTGCTACAATCTCTTTTACAATCCGAAATGCTTCATCAAAATTTCCGCGTACCTGGATTACTTCCGCGCCACAGGCGAACGCTTGGCTTATTTTGCCAAGCGCTACCTTGCCATCAGGAAGAAGCCCGAAAAGTTTTATGCCGGCCCGCGCACAGAACGTGGCTGCTGCGGCTAAAGTGTTTCCAGTTGAAGCGCAAATTTCAGCCTTTCTGCCTAAAAATTTTTCATAACTGACGGCCGTAGTCATTCCTCTGTCTTTAAAAGATCCTGTAGGATAATTTTTTCCTTCGTCCTTTAAATAAATATCGGATTCAAATCTTCCATATTTTTCATTCAGATATTCTTTTAGGCGATCCGCCCGCCAAAGCGGAGTCGAACCCTCGCCCAAAGTAACAATATTTTCTTTGGGTATTGCCTGAATTTCCGGAGGCATAAGATCCAGATATTTTTCGATAAGGCCCATTTTATTCTCAAATCTGGCTTTACTGTAGCATCAAAGAAACAATAATGTCAAAACCCAATTTTTCGGTGCGTGGTCAAAATGTTACACTAACAACATGAGCGTTTTGGCAGAAAACAGGAAAGCGCGATTTGAATTTGAGATACTCGAAACATTTGAAGCTGGCATCGAGCTTTTTGGATTTGAGGTGAAAGCCGCGAGAAATCACAAAATGAGTCTTGAAGGCTCGTATGTTTTTCTAAGGCACGGGGAGTTTTATTTGGTTGGGGCGACCATCGCGCCATATCAACCCAAAAATACCCCTAAAGATTATGAGCCGGCGCGAGAGAGGAAACTTTTGCTTCACAAAAAAGAAATCAATTATTTAATCGGCAAAGCCGCGACGCGCGGGTTGACAATCCTCCCGCTCAAGGTGTATACTAAAGGCGCGCGGATAAAATTGGAAATCGCAAGCGCGCGGCGGCTCAAAAAACACGATAGGCGAGAGCGCATAAAAGAACGCGAAGATAAAAGAAAAATTGAAAGAACATTGAAAGAATTATAAAATGAAAGTGGGGTTTACCCCCACACCAAATCGGTTCACAAAGTGATTTGGTGTGGGGGTGAATTGGATTCGAGGAAGAATAAATTATCATGCGCTCAGGCAGAGTATGTGAAGTATGCTCTTGAAATTTTCTTCACAAACCAATAAGTGCAAACTTATTTTCTAAAGTAGCGGCTGTTTTTGGCTCTTTACGGCCAATGCAGCTTGCCACTTCTTACGCTTAATTTAGTGTGAGCATTGGTCCTTGATTCTCGCTAGAGGGTTGCCAGTGTTATAAGCGGGACGGCATTGATAAAAGCTCCGCATCAATGCAAGCAAACAGGGGTAAAATTTTCCGCCAAAGGCGGATAAAAAGCTTGTCAACCGCAGATTATGAGTTCTTCCGACCCGGGTTCAACTCCCGGCATCTCCACATAACAATACTTCCGCCTTTTTCAGAGAGGATTGCCTCGGGGCTTCGCCCCTCGGCTTGGTGGCTTTGCGCAAGGCGCAAAGCCACATAATCCCACGGCTCGGAAAAAGAAAAGGAAGCGGATTTGTCCAAAAGTT
>MFHO01000004.1:0-11407 GCA_001778635.1 Candidatus Giovannonibacteria bacterium RIFCSPHIGHO2_02_FULL_45_13
CTAATCATTTGCGAGTCGCCGTGGAGAACCGCCATAACGTCCGGCGGCAAACCCGCTTCCAAAAGTATTTTCAAAATGAGGTGGAAAGAATACACGACGTCCGAAGACGGCTTTGCGATTACGACGTTTCCCATGATAAGCGGCGCTGTGGGCAGATTGCCCTCAATGGCCACAAAATTATTCGGAGGGACGGCATAAACAAAACCTTCCAACGGACGGTAATCGACCATGTTATTGGTATCCAGATTGCTTTTTGGCTGCTCAGCATAAAGCTTGGCTGCGTAATAGCTATTGAATCTCCAGAAATCTACCAACTCTTGGACATCAATGAATGCTTCGTACGGGTTTTTGCTGTAGTCTTCCATCACGGCTGCCACCATTTTGCAAAGATATTTTGTTTCAAGAAGGCGGGCCGCCGACTGAAAAATAATCAAGCGGTAAGGCCACGGAAGTTGCATCCATCTTTTTTTTGCGGCCAGAACCCTTTTGATCGCTGCGGCAACATGTTGTTCCGAAACTGTATGATAGGTCGCAAGCGTCCGGTCGTAATTGTGCGGCGGTATGCAGCGGCGCTGCTCGTTTTTTGTGGTAACCGGACCGCCGATCCAAAGCGGCAGTGTTTCTGGCTTGCTTTTTCTTATGTTTTCAATTTCTTGTTCAAGGAGAGTTCTTTCTTTAGAACCTTTTTCGAAACCAACAAATGGAGAATTTTCTGGTTCTCTGATTTGCGGCAAAGCGTTTAGCATTAGTGTCATCTTTTTTCTCCTTTCTATAATCCGCCCTCGGATGGTTTGTAAGCCATTTCTCTCTTTTGGCTGATGACTTTTTTAAACACGTTGACAATATCATGCCTGATTTCATCTGTGAGCTCCGGAATTTCTTTATCTAGTTTGTCTATAAATTGGCCTGTTAACGTACGCTGCGTTATCGGATCAACAACATGGAACATACAACAGCCCTCCCTTTTCAGTAATAATCTGGCTTAAAGTTAGCACTGTCTGTATAATTGTCAATATGCCGTACGACCATAAAAAAATAGAGAAGAAGTGGCAGAAAGAGTGGGCCAAAAATAATTTTGCGGAATGGCATGCGGAAGATTTCGGCGCGAAGCAGAAAAAATATGTGCTGGATATGTTTCCTTATCCTTCCGGCGAAGGTCTTCACGTTGGGCATTTAGTCGGTTATGTCGGGTCAGATATCGCAAGCCGATATTTTAGAATGAATGGTTTTAATGTTTTGCACCCGATGGGGTGGGACGCTTTCGGTCTTCCTGCCGAAAATTACGCCATTAAAAATAAAATCCACCCTAGAATCGCGGTTGAAAAAAATATAAAAAATTTTAAGAAACAATTAAACAGTGTCGGGTTTAGTTATGATTGGTCCAGGGAAATTAATACCACCGATCCGGATTATTACAAATGGACGCAATGGATTTTTCTCCAGTTGTTCAAAAGTGGTCTTGCTTACGAGGCCGATTTGCCTGTGAATTGGTGTGTTTCGTGCAAGACTGTTTTGGCCAATGAAGAGGTCAAAGACGGCGCTTGCGATCGGTGCGGGAGCGCTGTTCTGCAAAAAAACATGCGCCAGTGGGCTTTGAAAATTACTGCTTATGCTGATAGGCTGCTCGAAGATTTAGACGGTCTGGATTGGCCTGAGCCCATAAAAGAAATGCAGAGAAATTGGATAGGGAAGTCGGAAGGAGCGGAAATTGAATTTAAAATTAACCCACCTGTGGGTGGGGTTATTAAGGTTTTCACCACCAGACCTGATACTTTATTCGGGGCAACTTATGTTGTTTTGGCTCCGGAGAATCCGTTGATTCAGAATTTAGAATCTCGAATTCAGAATTTAGAAGAAGTGGAAAAATACATTACGCAATCCAAGAAAAAAACACAACTGCAAAGGCAAAAAGAGGAAAAGGAGAAAACAGGAGTGGAGTTGAAAGGCATCAAAGCCATAAATCCGGCAAACGGCGAAGAAATTCCTGTTTGGGTTGCCGACTATGTTTTGATGTCTTACGGTACAGGAGCGATTATGGCGGTTCCGAAACACGATGAAAGGGATCGCGAATTTGCTGAAAAATTTAAATTGCCGATTGTTGACATGCCATTGGTTAACAAAGACGAAATTGTTAAAAAAGTTGGAGGCAAAAAACAAACCCAATATCGGTTGCGTGATTGGATTTTTTCACGCCAAAGATATTGGGGGGAGCCAATCCCGATTATCAAATGTCCGAAATGCGGCAATGTTGCTGTTCCGGAAAACGATTTGCCGGTAAAACTTCCTGAAGTCAAAAATTACAAGCCGACCGGAACCGGCGAATCTCCTTTGGCCGCGGTTTCTGAATGGGTAAATGTAAACTGTCCCCAATGCGGAGGCAAGGCAAAGCGCGAGACTAATACAATGCCTCAATGGGCCGGCTCCTGTTGGTATTACCTCGCATATGTAACGAAAGCACGAAATTCGAAATTCGAAATTCGAGATTCGGATTTCAAGCGCAGGGCGCGTTTTTGGCTGCCGGTGGATTTGTACATCGGCGGTGTTGAGCACGCAGTTTTACATCTGCTTTACGCGCGTTTCTGGCATAAATTTCTTTATGACATCGGTGTTGCGCACACGAAGGAGCCGTTTCAAAAATTGCTAAACCAAGGTTTGGTTTTGGGCCCGGATGGGCAAAAAATGTCGAAATCTCGCGGGAATGTGATAAGTCCTAACGAGACGATTGAAAAATTCGGCGCGGACGCCTTGCGGATGTATGAGATGTTTATGAGTCCTTTTGGAGACCAAAAACCGTGGGATCCGAAAAGCATCGTCGGCTTAAGAAGATTTTTGGACAGAGTTTGGAAATTCGGACAGCATTTCGCTGACATAGATTCTAGAGTTGCGCGAGCGCTAAATCAAACCATTAAAAAAGTCGGAGAAGATATTGAGGAATTTCATTTTAACACCGCGATATCGGCTTTGATGATTTTATTGAATGAAATGGAGAAAAGAATAACCCACCCCCTCGCCTCGCTGGAGCTCCGGCGAAGCGGGCCAACCCCCTCCCAAAGGGAGGGGGAGAATGGGGAGGGTGACTTTGTGATTTTTTTAAAATTACTCGCTCCGTTTGCCCCGCATCTCACAGAAGAAATTTGGTCAAAACTTGGCAACAAATCGGCCCAAGGCCGACCAGCCTCGGGCTGGAAATCAATTCATCTTGAGTCGTGGCCGGAATACGATCCAAAATTAGTTGAAGAAGAAGCTTTTCAGCTCATTGTCCAAATAAACGGCAAAGTGCGCGACAAATTTGAAGCGCCAGTCAATATTTCGCAATCCGAAGCCGAGCGCTTGACTCTCGCGCGCGAAAAAGTTAAGCTCGCTCTAGAAAACAGAAAACCACGCAAAGTCGTTTGGGTGCCCAAAAGGCTCATTAACTTGGTGGTTTAGAAAGGGTAATTATGAAGCCATGTCCGGTTCCACATCCACATGATCCAATTCCGGATTGTCCAGGAGGAAATTAAAGTGAGGATAAATAGCCTCGCTTTTTAGTTAGTAAGTTTTTGAACCTCTAATTTCTATATGAAAAACGCTAACCAATTTGCTATCTGGATAGAGTTCATAAAAAATTCTATATCGTCCAACACGCCTTCTCCAGACACACTGCTCATCTTTTATTTTTTCTATGTCTCCTGCATAAGGATCAAAAGCCAAAGACTCAATCACGCCGATGATTTTGTCGGCGTAATCTTTCGGAATTTTGCTTAATTCTTTATAAACTTTTGGATCAACGCTCAATTCCCAATTTGCGTCTAAGCTCATGAGTAGTTAGAAATTTACCTTTTGCTAAATTTTGCCTCATTTGCAGAAGCGTCTTTTTTTGCAAACTGGTCATTTCTACCTCTTTTATCTTTGCATTGCGAATCTTAAGCAAATCTTCGTAGGCCTTTTTGGGAATTATAACCAACTCTTGTTCTTTTATTAAGCTCGGTGGAATAGTTAATGTAGCCATGATTTAAGACTATCAGTTCACGCGAAATCACGCAAATCCTTGACTCTCGCGCGCGAAAAAGTTAAACTTGCGCTAGAAAACAAAAAACCACGGCGTGTCGTTTTCGTTCCGAAGCGGCTAATCAATTTTGTGGTTTAGGAGGATAGAAATGACAAAGAAATCTAAGAAACTGCAGGTGGCGCCCATGATGGAACAAGGCTTAGCTCTTAAGCTTATTGATAGTGTTGTGAAACGATGTTTTAAAACATTCTCGGTTCAGGCCGAGTCGCCAGCTGTCTTAGAGTCAATCCAAAAAAAATTTCGCGAAGAGGTTGTATTGGCAATCGCGGAGGTTTACGCGATTGTTCCAGATGGTTATAAGCTGGATAAAAAAACGATCAAATTGGTCGAAAATTTTTTGAAGAAACAGGATGCTGAAAATCAGCGAGGCAAATAACCTCGCTTTTTGTTTTTAAATTTTATTAAATTTTGCTGCGGCAACATTTTGTGTCGATCGACAGGTTTTGTTGCATAGCGATAGCAGCTATGCACAACTTTTTGATATTTTTGCGCGGAAATGCTAGGAATGGGTTAGAAGGTGCATTGGGGCGTGTCATGCGCGGAGACGCAATTTGCAAGAAGTGCGGGAAAAAGATTTCGTTGGGCGAGGAGCATCAATGCTGATCATTGCTCATCGTGGGGCGTCGGCCTCTGAAAAAGAAAATACTCGCGAGGCGTTTTTAGCGGCGCACGAATTGGGATCGGATGCTATTGAAACGGACGCGAGGAGATGCAAATTTTGCGGCAAATTAGTGTTGTCGCACGACCCTATTCTTACAGAAGAAGATTGTGCTGCGGCGCTTTCCCTCGAAGATTTCCTTAATATTAAAGTTGACGGGGCTTATCTTCCTTTGTCTGATGAGAAGTTTTTCTTGGGGGAGCAAATTCAACTTCATATTGAAATCAAAGAAAAAGGATTGGTTCACGAAATTTTGGAAATGACTCAAGGTCTTCGCTACCGCGACAAAATTGTTTTTTCTTCGTTTTTGTGGCGCGAACTTTGTAAGATAAGATTTTTTGAAGGCGGCAGGCCGTCGGCGCGAATCGGCTTTTTGTGGGAGAGTAGATCAGAAAAAATTCCATATTGGGCGATTGCTCTGGCTGGAATATTGCTGGACGCTGAAAGTATACACGTCGATTTTTCAATGGTTAACACGAGACTTGTGGGTTATTTTCGTGAACGCGGATTTTCCGTGTATGCTTACACGGTTAACCATCATAGCGATATATATTCTGCGTGGCAGTTGGGGCTTGATGGCATTTTTACAGACCGACCTGGCTATGCCCGCGAGATTTTGTCGGAAGCCGCAAACATAGTTCCACAGTAACCGGCGTAACAATGCGCCGGTTTTTTTATTTATAATAAGTATATGTGCGGTATCGTTGGTTATATAGGAAAAAGAAATGCCCTACCCATCGTGATAGATGGTTTAAGGGCGCTTGAGTACCGCGGATATGATTCGGCGGGCGTTGCGCTTTGGGATGGCGCGAAAATCAGATTTGAAAAAGCGGCGGGGCGCGTTTCCGCGCTTGAGAGCCGCCTGTCGCGGAAATCAACATTATGGAATGGAAAATCCGCGATTGCCCATACGCGCTGGGCGACTCACGGCAAGCCTTCTGATAGAAATGCTCATCCTCACGCCGACTGCCAAGGCGGCATTTTTGTTGTGCACAACGGCATTATAGAAAATTACGCCGAGCTTCGTGAAGCGCTTATTCGGGAGGGACATTCTTTTTTGTCCGAAACGGACACGGAGGTTTTGGCTCACCTTTTTGAGCGGCCGTTTTTGTCGTCTGGGAAAATATTTTTGGAGGACGCTGTTTTGGAGGGCTTGAGGCATGTTGACGGTACTTTCGGGATTGCCGTGATTTCCAAACACGATCCGGAAAAAATTGTCGTTGCACGGCGAGGCTCGCCGATAATTTTGGGCGTTGGCGATGAAGAGTATCTTGTTGCCTCCGATGCCTCGGCAATTGTGGGAGTTACAAAGAACGTTGTTTATTTGCACGACAACGAAGCGGCGGTTCTCGCCCCGTCACAGATGCAGATATTCAATCTTTCCAAAAAGGCGATCCAAAAGTCAGTTGACAAAATAGATTGGGATATCTCGCAGGCGCAAAAAGGCGGATTCGACCATTTTATGCAGAAAGAAATTTTTGAGGGGCCGTCCGCGCTGGAAAATGTTTTTTTGGGAAGACTGATTGATCCGCCAACTGGCGGAGGGAGCGCCAAATTGGGCGGGATTGTTGCTGTGCGCGACCGTTTGCTCCGCGCGAAAAAAATTATAATTTCCGCGTGCGGGACTTCTTATTACGCAGGGCTTGTTGGCAAGCATTATTTTGAGGAATTTGCCAAAATACCCGCGTCCGTAGAGTACGCCTCGGAATTCCGGTATTCCAATCCGGTTATAGATTCGGACACCGCTGCTATTTTTATTTCGCAATCAGGAGAAACCGCGGATACTTTGGAAGCGCTAAGGGAGGCTAAAAAGCGCGGCGCTTTGGCTTTGGGCATAGTTAATGTTGTTGGTTCAACTATCGCAAGAGAATCCGACGCGGGGGTTTATAATCACGCAGGCCCGGAGATCGGAGTTGCTTCAACCAAAGCGTTTGTTTCGCAATTGGGGGCGCTCGCGCTTCTTGCGTTGTTTTTAGGACGCGAGCGCGGCGCCGTGTCGGATGTGCTCGGACAGAAATTGGTAAGAGAACTGAAAGCCATGCCCGCGAAAATGAAAAGGGTTTTAAGCGGAGACGCGGAAATTAAGAAACTTGCAGAAAAATATTTAAAGTATAAAAATTTTCTGTACTTGGGCAGAAAGTACCAGTTTCCGGTGGCCTTGGAAGGCGCGCTAAAATTAAAAGAGATTTCTTACCGGCACGCCGAGGGTTACGCCTCGGGCGAAATGAAGCACGGGCCTATCGCGCTGATTGACGAAAATTTTCCGACTGTGGCTTTGGCGCCGAAAGATCCTGTTTATGAAAAAATACTCTCAAATATTCAGGAGATTAAAGCAAGAAACGGGCGCGTTTTGGCGGTGGCAACGGAAGGTGATGCAAAAATCGGCAAACTTGCCGATGACGTCATTTTCATTCCGCAAACTTTGGAGATGCTCACCCCGCTTCTTTCGGTTATTCCTCTCCAGCTTTTTGCTTACCACACCGCCGTTTTACTGGGTTTAGATGTCGACAAGCCCCGCAATCTGGCAAAATCGGTGACGGTGGAGTAGCTATTGACAAAGCCTTCTTGCAGGCGTATAATCGGGACATGGCTCTTTAATAAGCTAACTTGCGCTTTGCCATAGCCCCGAACTGGCTTATAAAAAGTCATGTCGGGGCTGTGGCGAAAGCCAAATTAAAACAGCAAACGGACTAGTTTTGAAGAAAACGAGTCCAGAAGGAGAACCAGTCATGGCTGACAAGTTCACTTTTGGTAGCGCGGGAGAGATTCAGGAAGTCGAGTTTGCGCTGGCTCGACACGGGTGGACGCACTCGTTGCTCAAGAAAGCAACTGGTGGAGACTTTTTCGGGCTTGTGCGAGAAGCGCTTGAAGGCCGCGCGGAAATTTGTCGTATTGAGCGTCTAGCAGCTGTTGGAGACGTTGTCCCAGCTCCAGAGGCGTCACCTGACTTCATTATCCGCGTGGACCGCTCGGTCAAACCGAGCTATCCCGACTGGATGAAGAAAGTAATGCATCCCAAATTGGAGCTCACTGGACCCGCCGAATACAACCTCAACGCGGTCGAGCTTTGGCTCCACAATGACCAGAAAACGGGAGCTGTGAGAGGCCACACGATTTATAAGCATCTTCAGAAGGACAACGCTCTTGCCGACTGCCTAGGACTGGCCGACCTCCTGGCCATCCAAGCCAAGGGCATTGCTGTGTTCCGCAAGTTATATGCAAGCAAGGCGGTGTTTGGGTGGAAGTCGGTCGTGCGGCACCGCCACGGCAACCTGTTTGTCCCGTGTCTCTGCGGGCGCGGCGACGGGGTCGTGTTGCACTGGCGCTGGTTGGACCGCGGCTGGGGTTCCGACGATCCCGCTCTCCGCTTCGGCAAGTAGAACTTAGACATCGACCAATGTGTCCTGCTGCGCTTGGGCGCTTGACCCTTTGTCCTTCCGAAATGGCATAATGCCAAACGCTCCGGAGAGTAGCGTAGAACTTCAGCCCCCAGAACATCGGGGGCTTTTCTTTTTTGTTCCGTAATTTAGATTACACATTTTTTACCGATCGGTCTTGAATGTTTAGCAGAAACGCATGTAAGCTGAAAAAAGTATTATTAAACGTATGAAAGCTGTAATTTTAGCTGCGGGGGAGGGGGTGAGGATGAAGCCGCTTACTAACAATTGCCCGAAGCCCATGATTAAAATTTTGGGCAAACCTCTTTTGCATCATATTATGGATGCTTTGCCGGACGAAGTTAACGAAGTCATTTTAGTCGTCGGTTATTTGCGCAATCAGATAGAAGAATATTTCGGGAAGCAATTTGGGAGGTTCAAGATAAAATATGTCCGGCAGAAAGAAAAATTGGGCACGGGCCACGCTTTGCATCTTTGCAGAAAATTTTTGGGAAATGACAGATTTTTAATGCTTTATGCTGACGATCTTCAATCAAAAGAAGATTTAACGAAACTTTTGAATCATCGGCTGGCGCTTTTGGTGCGCAGCGTAAAAGATCCGAGGAGGTTCGGCGTTGTGGTGGAGGATAAAAAGGGAAGGATTTTAGAAATTGTAGAAAAACCGGAGCACCCGCCATCCAACCTAGCTTCAACTGGCGTCAAAGTGCTGGACTCGCGAATTTTCCAATACCCGTTGGTTCAGCACCCCAACGGCGAATACTACATTACTTATCCTTTGGCCCAGCTTGCGAAGGAGCATGAAATGATGGCTGTCAAAGCCGATTTTTGGTTGCCAATCGGTTATCCAGATGATTTGAAGAAAGCGGAAAAGATATTGCGTAAGACGCGCAAAATCTGATATGATTTTAAGATGGAGCCGTGTATCTTTTGCAAAATCGCAAACAAAGAAATTCCGACCGAGTTCTTGCAAGAAACGCCGGAAGCTGTTATCTTTAAGGACATCAAACCGTCAGCCCCAGTACACTATTTAGTGGTTTCAAAAAAACACATATCTTCCATTAAAGAAGTTAAACACGAAGACGAGGCGTTGATGGGGCACCTGATACACGAAGCCAAAGACGCTGCGGCAAAGCTGGGCCTTTCCGGGTATAAACTGGTCTTTAACGTAGGCCGCGAAGGAGGGCAGATTATAGATCATATACACCTGCACATATTAGGAGGGTGGGAATAAAATTTCGAAATTTCGATATATCGATATATCATTTATGGTTGAAGTAAGAAAAAGAGAAAATGAATCGGCCGGGAGTCTGCTTAGGCGCTTTTCAAAAATAATCCAGCAAAGCGGCCTTTTAGCGCGCGCGCGAGGCGGCCGATATTATGTTTCCTCAAAATCTGATTATCAAAAAAAGCGCGAGGCTTTGCGGAGGCTTCAGTGGGAGCGCGAAATATGGCAGCTTCGGAAATTGGGCAAAACAAAATAACCGCGAAATGAATTTAAAAAGCAAAATTACAGAAGATCAAAAAAGGGCGCTTAAGTCCGGAGACGCGCTTAGGCTTTCCGTTTTGAGAATGCTCGCGGCCGCCGTTGCCAACAAGGAAATTGAGCTTAGAAAAAAAGATGTTGGCCTTTCCGACCCTGAAGTTTTGGAGGCAGTTTTGTCTGAGGCTAAGCGGCGGAAAGACGCGGCTGCGGAATATAAAAAAGGAGGCCGGGAAGATTTGGCCAAAAAGGAAGAAGCAGAGCTTAAGATTCTGCAGGAATACTTGCCGCCGGAAATCTCCGATGAAGACCTCGTTCGAATTATCGAAAGCGGCATCAGAGAGGCCGGCATCCAGCCCGGAGCCGATTCAGAAAAAGATTTTGGAAAAGTTATGAAAACCATTATGCCGACGCTGAAAAATAAAGCTTCCGGAGACAGAATTTCCAAAATGCTCAAGGCGAAGCTGTCGCAACTCTCATGATTGAATTCCGCAATTTAACCAAAAAACGCATCAGGACAAAAATATTTAAAAAACTTGGAAACAAGATATTCCCCAAACAATTTGAGCTTTCTGTGGTTTTTGCCCCCTCTTCTGTTATAAAGGCTTTAAATAAGAGATATTTAAACAAAAATAAGCCGGCAAATACTCTGTCGTTCTTATTGGAGAGGCGCCGAGGAGAGATTTTTTTAAACGCAAAGGAACAAAAGCTCCCGTTTTTATTTGTCCACAGCGCCCTTCATTTGTTAGGATTTAATCATAAACGGAACGAGGACACCAAAAAAATGAAGGAGAGGGAATTAAAAATATTAAAATCAAAATGATGCGTCACGGCGGCGTTATCGGCATAGATATTGGGACGGAGTCAGTAAAGGCTGTAGCGCTGGAGTCTGTATCCGGTGAAATTTTGCCTCGCGTGGTCAGCGTGGGAGCCGCGTTGTCTCGCGGCATGAGACGCGGGGTTATTTTGGAGCCAAAAGAACTCGCCGTGGCAATCAGGGAAGCTGTAGCTGTTTTGGAAAAATCAGCCGGGATAAAGGGCGACAGTGTTTATGTGGCGGTAGGCGGCCCGGGCATCGTTTTCCAAAAATCCAAAGGCCTTGTTGCGGTATCCCGCGCAGACGGTGAAATTACCAAAGAAGACGCCGCCAGAGCAATCTTGGCCAGCGAGACCAATTTAAATAGGCTGTCAAATCGGGAAATTCTTCATAAAATACCGGCTCTTTATCGCATAGACAATGAAACCCAAACTCACGATCCGGAGGGGCTTAGCGGAACCAAACTTGAAGCGGAAGTTTTGTTTATTACGTCTTTTTCTCAAAATTTAAAAAACGTGCTCAAGGCTTTTGAAGAGGCGGAACTTGAAATAGAAGAGATAGTTGCCGCGCCGGCAGCCGCGGCGCATGCTATTTTAGAACGCAGAGAAAAAGAGGCCGGGATAATGCTTCTGGATTTGGGCGCAGCCACGACCTCACTTATTTTATTTGAGGAAAACGCGCCTTATTCTTTGGAAATTTTGCCGTTTGGTTCGTCCCATATTACGCACGATATTGCTATGGGTCTGCGCGTAACTTTGGAGGAAGCGGAAAAAATCAAAATCAATTATGGCAGCGTTGAGCCGGCGCTAGCTTCGGCCAACAAACTTGCCCGTCCGGCCCGCCTGCCAATTGGCGGGCAGGCAGGCGGGACAGATTTAGTTTATGGAAATTATTCCCGCCGAAAACTTTCTGAAATCATAGAAGCTCGCATGACCGACGTTTTTGAATTGGTTGAAAAGCATCTTAAAAAAGTTGATCGCGCCGGACTTCTTCCCGCAGGCAT
>MFHO01000004.1:11414-54369 GCA_001778635.1 Candidatus Giovannonibacteria bacterium RIFCSPHIGHO2_02_FULL_45_13
GTCGGAGGCGGCGCTAATCTCCCGGGCATAGCAAATTTTGCAAAAGAGCGTTTTAAGCTTCACGTCAAAATCGCCGAGCCGGACAATATCGGAGGCTTTAAGGAAAAGGTAAAAAATCCGGCATGGGCGGTCGCGGTCGGCGCGGCGCTTATGGCTTTGGAAAAACAAAATTCGCTTTCTCCTTTTTTCCGCGGTCCAACCGGTTCGCTCTTCCGCTGGCTTAGAGCATTTTTACCGTAAACACTTTTTAAAAATATTTTAACAGCTTCCGTTCGTCTTACCACGATCGTATTCAGATATACAGAAAAAAAGCCCCAGCTTTCGCCAGGGTCTGAATTTTACCAGCAACGCGGATCAGCCTCGAACATCGCAAGCAAGCTAAACAGGATAGTTGCGCCGGAAATAAAGATAGGAAAAACAAAATGTAAATACATCGAAAATGAAATGGTAACGATGCTCATGCAAATCAAGAATGCTGCATTTCGAATAATGCGAGCTTGCTCATTTTCCCATTCTTCTGGCATAGGCAACGGCACCAAGAAGAGCGCGCTGGTTTTTCTAGGATTTCTCGCGAATGCGCATGCTTTTCCAATTAACTTACAACACAAGTACAGCAACAGAAGGGCCCAAATTGTCAGTGCTATTTGCATAAAACCTCCGCATGCATAGAATTCTGCAAATATGCTAGCAAATTGCTGAATTTTTGTCAACATTGCGCGATTCTTATTGATGGTTAGGATATAACCATTCAACCATTTAACTATTTAACCAATCATGCCACACATCAAACCAGATATTGAATCGTTTGCGCGGATAAAAGTTGTGGGGGTCGGGGGTTCCGGGAAAAACGCGGTGAACCACATGATCCGCTCCAAAGTGCGCGGGGTTGAATTTATCGCCATAAACACGGACGCGCAAGATCTTCATCAAAGCTTGGCTAACAAAAAAATCAGAATTGGCAAAGGCATAACCAAAGGGCTTGGCACCGGCATGAACCCGGAGCTTGGCCGCCAGGCAACTGAAGAAACCAAAGACGAAATCCACGAAGCATTAAAAGGCGCGGATATGGTTTTTGTAACTTGCGGCATGGGCGGAGGCACCGGGACCGGCGGCGCTCCGGTAGTCGCGCATGCCGCAAAAGCCCAAGGCGCGCTTACAATCGGGATAGTAACAAAGCCGTTTTCTTTTGAGGGGTTGGAGCGCGCGCGCATTGCCGAAGTCGGGTTAATCAAACTGCGCGAAGCGGTGGATGCATTAATTGTTATTCCAAATGACAGATTGCTGTCAGTTGTATCCAAGGACACTTCATTTATTTCCGCGTTTGCCATGTGCGATGAAGTTTTGCGCCACGCAGTGGAAGGAATTTCCGATTTAATCACGGTGCCCGGAATTATTAACGTCGATTTCTCCGATGTCAGAACGATTATGCAAAGTTCCGGATCCGCGCTTATGGGTATAGGACATGGCAGAGGCGAAGCGCGCGCAGAAGCGGCCGCGCAAGAAGCAATCAGCTCGCCGCTTCTGGATATTTCAATCAATGGCGCAAGGGGAGTGCTTTTCGCTGTCGCCGGAGGCCAGGATCTTACAATGTGGGAAATCAATGAAGCCGCGAAAGTAATTACTTCTTCGGTTGATCCGGATGCAAGGATAATTTTCGGAGCAATTCAAGACGACAGGTTAAAAAAAGGAGATATTAAAATTACGGTAATAGCTTCAGGATTCCAGGATAATCACATTGGAAAATCCGCGACCTTATTCGGGCCAACAGCTGCTCTTAATAATAAAACATCTTTTACTCCAAAGACCATATCTTCAAATAGCCAGCCAGTAAATGGCCTCAAAAAACCAGAAAACGGCGCCAACGGCCAGGAAGAATCCGAATGGGACTCTATCCCGGCGTTCATCAGGAGGCGCGGAAAATAAGAGTAAACAGGCTTGACTGCAAAATCCGAAATGCTATTTTGAGATGAGAAACGTTCAAGGCTCGAAAAGTGGAAAAATCTTCTTGGTTTGGGATTTTGAGCATCATGTTGGTGGTTCTGCTTGCTGGCACAATAGTGTTTTGCGTCGCATCAAAAGCCGCTGAAGAAAACCGCGAATATGCTTTTTGGTCAGATTTTAAAGACATAAATCGCGCTTCTGCGTCCATAATTTGCCGCCGCGAAGGGCCAACGCAGCTCGCAACAAAAGCTTACACAAACCGCAAAGAGCTATGGGAAATAATCATCATCAACCTCAGTCACAAAGACATAGCAAGGCACGTTACTCAATTTTTAGGCTTCCAAAAGGGCGTTTTATTAAATTCGTTTGCCAGATTTGGCAATACATGGAAACGGTCCAGCGAAGTTACTGCTGAAGAATGGGGGGTTTTTATAAAAACGCACCCGATTTCGCCGGAAGAAGCGCAGTTTCTAAATATGTGCCTTGCGCAAAAACAGTTTACTTAAAACTATCGCCATCTAAAAAACGCTCAACGCGTTTTTTATTTTCCCTTTAAAAACCCGAGCATTTTTTCCAGAGGCCAGGCGTTGATGATGTCATTTTTTCCGCCCAGCCGCGGCATGCTTGAAACTAGAAAGCTTGCTCATTTTGTGCTAAATTTCTGTTATGTCAGAAAGTTTTTATCAGACAGCAGATAAGATAACCCCCGAAACCACGGAAAACAAACAGGCAGCCGAGCAGAAAAGAATCTTGAATCAGTTAGTTGAAGACGAAATCAATGAATGGAAAAAGGGATGTTTAACGCCGGAACCGCCGCCCGAATTGTTAGGTCATTTTCTGCAAATACAAGCAAGAATTAAAGCAAGTTGGTTTTACTCAGAAATCGATGATCCATTTTACGCCTGGCACACTACTGCGTATAATTTTTTCTTCGATCGATTTAAATTATCTTCAAAATCAGTTGCAGAAATTGAGAAAAGCGGCCAAGAAGCCGATAAAGTATTGCGGAATTTGAATAGAGAGAAATCTATTTTAGAACTTATGGAAGCCCTAAATCCGCTACCCTTAAATTGTTTTATAAATCACGAGAGGTTATATGGAAAACTGCGAGAATCCGTAGACATCCCAGGCGATAATAATGCCGTTGTATCTTTGTCAGTAGAAAGAATGCCTGGTTCGGAAAAAAATCCAAACCTGCCCGATTACGCTATGCAGATTAAGATAATGGATAGTGATGGTGCGCTTCTGCACGATTTCGGCCGAGACGTTAAGCCGGGCACCTTGTTTTTGGCGTGGCACAGAGACCAAGCTGACATCCAACAAAAATATATTCATGTTGGCGTATTCCAAAAACAGGGTTATTATAACAAGGGTAATTTTCAAGAACGACTTTCGGACGAAGCAATTTTCGCTCTTTGTCACGAAATAGGACACAATCAACAATTTAGCGACCAAGCCTTTATTGAAAAAGCCAAGAAAGTTGAAGGTGAAAATTGGATGCCGGATTATTCTCCTTTGGCAGAACGGGATGCGTGGGTAAGGGGTATTAAATTACTTAGATCTATCCGCACCAGAGAGGGAAACAGAGTATTCACAACAAAGATCAATAAAAAAATAAAAGAAACGATCACTGCTTGTCTTAGCACCAGAGACGACGAAACATTCAAAAAGGGTTATAAAAAAGGCAAAACGCCCATTAAATAAATCTAACGACCCCCTTTCTTCAAAAACCCTAGCATTTTTTCCAGAGGCCAGGCGTTAATTATGTCTGCTTTAGTTGCCCATCCTCTTCTGGCTTGGGAGATGCCGATTTCAAGAAATTTAAAATGCGAGGCGGAGTGAGCATCGGAATCAATGGACATTTTTACTCCTGCTTCAACGCACTTGCGAATATATTCGTCTTTTATATCTAATCGGTCAGGATACGCATCAATCTCTAAGACCGTGCCCGTGCGCTTGGCGGTTTGGATTATTTCATCAATATCAATTTCAATTGGCTCACGCCTATTTATAATCCGGCCGGTCAGATGGAAAATAATGTCCACGTTCGGGTTTTCCATCGCTTTTATAATCCTCCTTGTTTGCTCCGTCCGCGATAATTTAAAATGGCTGTGCACGGCGGCTCCAACAACATCCAACTTTTTTAAAACTTCATTTTTGATGTCCAGCGAACCATCCTTGCCGATGTTCACTTCCGCGCCCTTTAAAACACGAATCTTGAAACCTGAAGCGTGAAGCTTTTTATTAATTTTATCAATTTCGGCCATCTGCTTCAGCAGTTTTTTTTCATCCGATCCGCCGGTCATAGCCAAAGATTTCGTGTGGTCGGTTATCGCGATATATTCCAATCCCGCTTCATGCGCGGCTTTGGTCATTGCCTCAATAGAATCTTCCCCATCTGTCCAATTTGTTTGTGTTTGCAAATCACCTTTTAAATCTCCGTAGCCAATTAATTTCGGAAGCTTGCGAGTTTTGGCTAATTCCAGCTCGCCTGTATTTTCTCTCATCTCCGGTTCAATGTAATTAAGACCCAGCGCTTTATAAATTTCCTCCTCGGTGCGGCCAGCGACTTTCTTTTTTCTGCGAAATAGCCCATATTCATTCAACTTCCATCCTTTCTTGATCGCCATCTCGCGAAGCGCTATATTGTGATCTTTTGAACCGGTAAAATAATTAAGCGCGGCGCCATACGATTCTTTGGGCACAACGCGCAGGTCAGCGTCCAAACCATTCTTGAGTTTCACCATTGTTTTTGTTCCCCCTTTTGCGTAGACGTGCGCAATGAATGGCAAATCCACGAACCTATCCATTACTTTCTTCGGCGTCTTCGAGGTTGCCAAAATATCAATATCGCCGATGGTTTCTTTGCGTCGGCGCGTTGAGCCAGCAACTATGGCTTCCTTAACTTCAGGAAAGGCGCGGATCATTTTCTCCAAATTCCTGATTTCCGGCAAAATAAATCCCAAAACCTGTCGGCCGCCCGATTTTTTCAAAAATTCAATCCCGCGCAAAATTTTATCTTCGGATTTTTGCCCAAACCTAGGTAATTTTCTAATTTTTTCCAACAGCGCTGCTTTTTCCAAATCTTTTAGGTTTTTTATTTTTAGTTTTTTATATAAAATTTTTATCATTTTCGGCCCCACGCCCTCTACCGCCGAAAGCTCCGAAATATTAACGGGAATTTTTCTCTTCAATTTTGCATATTCCGGAAAACGCCCCTTTTTTAAAAGAAGTTCGATGTGAAAAGCGATTCCTTTGCCCACCCCGGGAATTTTTAAAAGTTCTTTTGGGCCGTTCTCTTTATAAATATCTTTTACTTCCTTATTCAGCGCCTCAACTCCAAGCGCCGCCTTTTCATAGGCGCGCGGCTTGAACAAAACCCCCTCCATTTCATAAAGCTCCGCCATCTCCCGCAGGATTTTCGCAATTTCTTGATTAGACATAGTTGTATTTTAACACTTTTTCTCCAGACTTGGCCGGGTTTTCCACCGATTATCCACAAAGCCCTCTTTTAACAATTATATTTCTGATATCATTGATTTGGGAGGACAAGCGACGTGCCGAGGCGTGCTGGCTTAGGTGCATCTATAGCCAAGCCGATCCGCCGCCGTGGGACCCCTGCACCCACTCATGCCGCAAAATAGATGATCGGGGTAAAACGGGAAAGAATGCTTTAGCGCCCCGCATTGCGGGGTCACAACTTTCTCCGGTCTAGGGACAATCCCCCTTCCACTTATCCACAGCCTCTCCTTGAAGGGGCTGTTATTTTTTGAGACAATAAAATCAGGTAAATCTTTGGCTTTCCGCAAGGAAAACCTGGCGCTGGTAAGGGAGTGCACAACAAAGGGCTTGCTTTGATAAGCAATCCAACGAGCTCCGTTCGAGCGTATATGTGCACACCCTTACTCGCACCAAAATAGATCTCTATCAAAAAAATAAAAACCCAGTAAAAAACCCTTGGACAACGCGCCGAGGGTTTGTTTTTTAGGGGAGGTTAGTGTTTTGTTGTCGGGTTTTTCGGTATCGGAGTAAAAGGAGGCAAAGCAACTGGGCGAGCGCCATTGAGCAACGGATAAAGGCGGATCAACAAAAAAAGCACCAAGAGATTCACAATGCCGCTTATCAAAAACAATAATTTAAACCCAAAAGCGTCGGCCAAGACACCACCGATTGCCCCACCGATGGCGCTGGAAATAGTAAGCCCGCCAACACTAAATAAACTCCACTCAAACCCCTCCGCGCCTTTGTCTACGTGGCGCGCAAACAAAGCATAATACGCAGCCATAAGCGCCGCGTCTCCCAGACCAACGAAAGCTTCCAGGGCATAAAGATGCCAAATCTTAGAAACGCCAAGAAGCGCGAACGGATAAATGACCGCGACAACCGCTCCTGCCATTAAGGTATAAAAATCGTCGCGTTCGCCGCTATGCTTATCTAAAAATTTTGCCAGAGGAACTTGCAAAAAGGACTTCGCAATCGCATAAAGCCCGAGCGCGAAACCCACGGTTTTTAAAGTGGCGCCGCCAACGAAATCCGTAACAAATACTGCAAAAATCGGCACAAAAAGAGCGGTAGATGTTACTACCAAAAATAAATACAAAAGCAAAACCTGCACAGCGCGGTTTACGGTGATGTTGATTTTTATGCGCATATTAAAAGTTTAGCACATTGAACAAAATCTGTTCTATAAATATAATCAACAAATGGGATACGAAGCCAAGAAAACTATAGTTTCTTAGCTGTGTTTTTTTACGGCGATCAAAACTGCAGCCATGGCAATAACTAAAAGAGCGCCGAGTATATAAAATTGTGTCATTATATCCATATCATTATCACTAATAAAACTAATCATTAACAAATCCTACGCTCAATAACCACGCGAGCACCGAAAGCACTAAGCCCGAAAAAATCAGAAATGGAGTCGCCTGCCCGCTAACAACGGGCCCGACAAAAACAGACGCGAAAAATACCTGCGCAACATCTCTGGAAATAGCAGATAACACATCCAATTTCCTGCTCATACTTAAATGATACACAACGCAGCGTCTTTTGCAAGTATGCATCAAAAAAGCGAGGCTTGGGGAGGTAATTTTGGCGCAAACACCGGTTTGGGCACAACAGATTGAGAATTTTTTAATAACTCTGGCAGTTTTTTAAAATCTTCCTCAAGCTCTTTTAATACTTGAGTAGAGCGCAAAGCGGCTGCTGGATGATAGAGAGGAACAACGAGAATAGTTTTCCCCTCCTTCGTTAAAACTTCGGAGGGCGCAGCGTGATCTCGAGAAATTTTCGCGTTGGGTAAAAAATAAGCCATAGCAAACCTTCCGAGCGCGACTATCATTTTTGGATTTATAATTTTTATTTGCCGAGTTAAATACGGCTTGTATGCTTCAATTTCCTCCGGCAAAGGATCGCGGTTTTCCGGCGGACGTCTTTTTACAATATTGGTAATGTAAACTGACTCGCGCGGCCATTTGATATCCGCCAAAAGCTTATCCAACAATTTTCCAGCTTGTCCCACAAAAGGCCTTACTAATCTGTCCTCATGAAACCCCGGCCCCTCGCCGATAAACATTACCTCCGCATCCGGCTTTCCTTCCCCAAAAACCAAATTCGCCGTCCCCAAAAGCGGCAGTGATTTATCCGCCTCCATTTCTCGCTTTAATTTTTCTAATTCTTCAACCTTGCCCACGTTTTATAATATACTCTCTGTGTTTAATTATATGAATCAATGTCGGTAGAGCGGAAATGATAATGATCGCCAAAATTATCGGGATTAAATATCTGTCTATCCCGGGAATTACGGCTCCTAAAAAATATCCCAACCCGGTCATGCCGATTGCCCAAAAAAACCCTCCCAAAATATTATAAAAAAAGAACGTCGGATAATGCATTTGTCCTACGCCGGCCAAAATCGGGGCGAATGTGCGCACAACCGGCAAAAAACGTGCAAGCACCAAAGTCTTTGCCCCGTATTTTTCATAAAAAATCTTCGCGCGCTCAAGATGATCTTTGTGAAAAAAAACTGAATCGTCGCGCCGAAAAATAGCCGGCCCAACCTTTTTTCCAAAAGCGTATCCGAAATTATCCCCCAAAATCGCGGCTACAAAAACAAGCGGCGCTAGCAGCCAAATATTCAAAAATCCCTGCGATGCTAAAAAACCAGCAGTAAAAAGCAACGAGTCTCCCGGCAGAAAAAAACCGATAAATAATCCGGACTCCGCAAAAACAATTCCAAAAAGACCAAGATAACCGGCCGTCTTAATTAGTGAAATCAAATCAAGGCCCGGTATCATAATATTTGATAAACAATTTCATAAACAATGCTTGCGGCAAAAAGCAAAATCAAAAGAGCTTGATGAATAGGCCCGAACGGCAGAAATTTATATCCCGAAATTCCGCCTTTCCTTATTTTGCGCAAAATAAAAATAACAAAAAATCCGTCCAAGGCTATAAATACGCCACCCACTATAGAAATTATTTTTATGAAATCCGTAAGCCCCAAAAGAAAAAGCGCCGTTGGGACTGCCGCGCTTAAAATCCAGGCCCAGAGCTTCGAAATTCCGGCATCCAGCCGATAAATCTGTCTAAGATCGTACGCCAAAACCAAAAAAGATGTAAAAACCGCTAAAAATCCGACAAGCGCCCCCAAAATAACCGCTCGCCGTCCCAAAACTCCTTCAAGACTGGAGATTGTGTCTTGGGAAACCGGACCGTTTACGGCCATAAGCGCTCCTATGATAAAAATTGCGTACAAAATAATCGGAATAATCGTGCCCAAGGCGATTATTTTTTTGAGAGGCTGTTTTTCTTCAACATTCCTGAACCTAAAAATATCATATGCATCCGGTATCACCGAAAGGCCGGTGAGCGCGAAAACAAAAATGCCGAACGCAAAAAACGGGTCAGGTCCAAAAAGAGGAATATTCGCAACACTCCCGCCTTTGAAAGCCAAAAAGGAAATAATGAGGATCGCCAAAACCATCGGTATAGTCAAAATAAAATTCAAAAAACCTATCCCCTCAATGTTTTCAAAAAATAAAATTAGCGCGGAGGCCGCAAAAAAAATTAAAGTCCACCAAAATGGGGGACTGCCGAAGATCGTAGATAAAAAAACTCCCCCCAAAACAGCGTAAATAAGAAGCGTTGCGTTAAAAAAAATTATCTGCCCAGCTTTATTTAAATTGCCGGCAAACTTGCCGAGATATGCCCCGACGTATCCGGGAAGACGATGCCTTTCTTCCGTGTTTACAACTATCTCTCCGTAGGCAAGATGTATTGACATAACCGCGAAAAAAGCAAAGCCCGCCGCGATCAATGAAGCCCAAAGGCCGGAAACAGAAACGGCGTAAGGCAAAGCGAACATCCCGGAACCTATAATCATTCCGCCAAAAACACCCAAGGCTTCCCAAAATGGGGATCTAAACGTCTTCATCGCGCTTATTTTGAGAAAGGTCTCCGTTGTGAATATAATTTTCTAAAAATCTTAATACCCACAAAACAAAAAGCACAAGAACTGTTGTGTAAATTGCAATGACGTAAAAACCAAATCCGGTCGCCATGCCAATCGCGGCAGTCGCCCAAAGACCGGCGGCAGTAGTTAAGCCTTCAATGCGGCTTCCTCTAACCAAAATCAACCCGCCGCCGATAAAACCAATGCCTACCACGACCTGTGAAGCAATGCGCGAAGGGTCAAAGTAAGACACGCCCAAAGAGCTTTTAACAGACATTATTGTAAATAAGGCGGCGCCAACGGTAACAAGCATGTAGGTCCGAAGCCCGGCCGGCTTTCCGTGATACTCGCGTTCGAAACCAACCAGCATCCCCAAAACCGCCGCAAGGGTTAACTGATAAACCATTTGAATTGTGTCTGCCGTAAACATATTTATATAACTTTATACTTTAACAACTTTTTCTTTTTTTACAAGCTCCAAAACTTTTTTAACCAGTTGCTTCGGATCGGAATCGTAAATGATATTGCCCGGGCCGCGCTGTGATTTTGCGATTATGTCTTTAATTACGTCCGTAGACCCGCCGGAACCCTCTAAAACTCCTATTGGCTTATTGTCTTCCAGAGCGATAGTAAATTCGTTAATCGTGCCCCAACGGCCGCAGCCTATTATAACAGCGTCTGCTGACCGCGTAAGAAATAAATTTCTTCCGGAATACCCGAATCCGGTATAAATTATCATGTCCATATAATCCACAGGCAGTTTGTAAGATTCTATATGTTCCTTTTCGGAAGATGCCGGAGAGAGTCCGATTGTAAATCCGCCGGCCTCTTTGGCGCCTATTGCCGCCCACATCGGGAAGCCTGTTGTAGCGCCATTCACCAAAACGGCGTTATTTTTTGCAATTTCCTGCCCCAAAATTTTTGCTTTTTCTAAAGCATCCGGTGCGCAATGCCCCGTCTCCGCCGCCCCGGACACGCAAATCTTATATTTAAGATGTATGTGCTGCCCGTCCATTCTCTGATTATAGCATAAATAAAAAACGCCCGTTTTGATTGCCGCGGCTAACGCAATAGGTTCAAAACCTTGTCAATAGTGACAATTTTGAGTTGAAAAGTTAAGATTTGGGCATGACTTATAAATCAACAATAGTAATCAATAAAGAAAGCGAATGGTTCGTGGCTTATTCTTTGGAGTTGGGCGTCGCGAGTCAAGGAAAAACCATAGAGGAAGCACAAGCAAATTTGAAAGAAGCTATTGAACTTTATTTGGAGGACCAGCCAGTTTTGCGAAAAAAGCTTGCGTGTTCTAATGTTGCGCCGCTTGTTACTTCTCTAGAATTAAAGCACGTCTAAAACTTTTTTGGCAAAGAGCTTATTAAAATTTTAAGCCGCGAGTTCGGCTTTTATTTTGTTTCGCAAAAAGGCAGTCATGTGAAACTGCGAAGAAAAATTGGCAATAAAGCTTTTACAACCATCATACCGCCTCACAAAGAACTCGCTCCAGGAACTTTCCGCGCGGCGCTAAAACTCGGCGGTTTAGAGGAAGACGAATTTTGGAAAGTAGTGAAAAAATAACCCCAGACGCACTATTTAAAAATTCAATAGTAAAGTCGGGGCTTAAGCGATCAAGGTGAAATGAGTTTTAAATCTGTGTGGAGTTGCCTAAAACGTTCGGGGTCAATTCCCTTTTTTATTAGATACCCCCTCCAGTACGCCTTGGTATAAGAATAACTACTGCCAAAGACAGCCAGCCGCTCTGGTTCCATCTCAATACAGTCGTCTCGCCAGAAGTTAGACATAACAAATTGATTCGGGCTATTAATCCAGCCGATAACTCTACTTATTTCTTCGGCGTTTTCCCTGAACCATCTTCTTTTAATTTTTCTTCGTTGGGCACTATTCATGAGAACTATCCTTTCTGGATGTGATTTGAAACGGTCTATTTTTAGAATAGCATACTTAAAACAGCTTGTCAATAGTGACAGTTGTGGGGCGGATAATTTAAGATTAAAATAAAGATATGGATTATGAACTGACCCGGCACGCGAAAGAACGAATGACGGAGCGCCGAATTTCGGAAAAACTGTTAGAAAGCGCGATTCTGCATCCGAACAAATTATTGTATGACGAAAAAGACAAAATCATGTTTAAAAAATTGTACGCTGGAGATAAAAGATTATTAATTGTAGTCGCCGAGAGAGCAAAAAATAATTTAAAAATTATTACAATAATTGATACCTCAAAACCTGAAGAATATTTATGAAAAAACAAAATCCTAAAATTTCATACGACAAGGAAAGCCAAGTAATGAGTATAGAACTAGGCAGGGCCAAAAGTGTTGACTCAGACATCAGCGGCAATGTTGTCATTGATTATGACAAAAATGGCAAAGTTGCTCGTGTTAATTTCTATGAGTTTAATTTTGATAATTTCCGCGCCGGATTCAAGGCCGTCAAAGAATTTACTAAAAAATTGGATATCGCGCTTTCGGTAAAATAAAAACAGCCGCCAGGATTTTCCGGATGGCTTGACATGGTCAAATCAAAAGAATAATATCTAATTATTACTAATTAATAATCGGTGGTCTTTGGATAGGTAGAGCCTGAGCATGTCGAAGGCCCTAAAATCTGGAGGCCACCCAAAGTAAATATGCAATCTAAAAAATTTACGACTGAAGTCGGAGGCAGAACTTTAACTGCCGAGTTTAGTGATTTGGCGCATCAGGCCAACGGGTCTTGTCTTGTCACTTACGGAGGTACGGTTGTTTTGGCGACCGTTGTGCAAAATAAATCTATGCGCGAGGGGATTGATTTTTTCCCGCTTACTGTTGACTACGAGGAAAAATTCTACGCCGCAGGTATGATTTTGGGTTCTAGATTCATGCGCAGGGAAGGCCGGGCGTCGGACGAGGCGATTTTGGTTTCGCGTCTAATTGATCGCTCTATCCGGCCGCTTTTTAACCAAAAAACCAGAAACGAAACGCAGGTAATTGTGCTCGCGCTTTCAATTGACGAAGATAACGATCCGGACGTGCTTGCGATTTTGGCGACCTCTTTGGCATTGGGGACTTCAAACATTCCTTGGGCCGGGCCCGTAGGCGCTGTCAGAATTGGCAAGGTGGACGGAAAACTCACCATTAATCCAACATATAAAGATCGTGAAGGCGCGCCCTTGGACACAGTCATCTGCGGTGTGAGAGGTAAGGTAAACCCCCACACCAAAGTCTTTGGCGTGGGGGTAAACATGATTGAAGCGGCCGCTTCGGAAATTTTAGAAGACGAAATGATGGAGGCGCTCGCACTAGCCGCTGCAGAAAACGACAAACTTTGTGATTTTCAAAATAAAATTATAAAGGAAATCGGCGTAGAGAAGGCGGAAGTAAAACTTGCTGAGGCGCCAGCGGATATGCGTGCGGAATTCAGAAAAAAAATCGCCCCCAAATTGGAAGAGACAATTTATATAAAAGAAAAACTCAATCGCTACGAAGCGATGAATGCATTAAAAGACCAATGGCTGGAAGAATGCGAAGAAAATTTTGCGGACACTCCGCATAATATTGCCGATTCTCTTTTTGAAGACGCGATTAATGACATCGTGCACAAAAATATAGTAGATTCGCCGACTGGCGGAGAAAGACGGCCTGATGGCAGAGGAACAAAAGATCTGCGCTCGCTCTTTGCCAAAGCAGGAGTTTTGCCGAGGACGCATGGCTCAGGGGTTTTTTATAGAGGCGAGACACATATTCTTTCTGTTGCTACCTTGGGCGCGCCTTCGGATGTTCAACTTATTGAAGGAATGGAAGTGCGAACCAAAAAAAGATTTATGCACCATTATAATTTTCCGCCTTTTTCGGTTGGGGAAATCAAACCAATGCGCGGCCCATCAAGGCGCGATATCGGCCATGGGGCTTTGGGAGAAAAAGCCTTGGTCGCGGTGATCCCGCCGGCGGAAATTTTCCCATACACAATCCGCGTTGTTTCCGAAACTCTTTCTTCAAACGGTTCTTCCTCAATGGGCTCGGTGACTGCTGGCTCGTTGGCTCTCATGGATGCGGGCGTGCCGATCAAAGCGCCAGTTTCCGGGATCGCAATGGGTCTTATGTTAAAAGATGAAACCCATTATAAAATTTTGACAGACATTCAGGGCCCTGAAGATCACCACGGCGACATGGATTTTAAAGTTGCGGGCACAAAAGATGGGATTACCGCTGTCCAGATGGATGTGAAGGTTGACGGAATTCCGCTTAAAATAATGCACGAAGCTTTTTTGCAGGCCAGAGAGGCGCGTATCCAAATTTTGGATGTTATCACCAAAGAACTACCCAAGCATCGTGATGAACTTTCTTCTTTTGCCCCGCGGATTTTGACTATGCATATAAATCCGGACAAAATTCGCGATGTGATTGGGCCCGGAGGGAAAATGATCCAATCAATTGTTGCCGAAACCGGTGCGGAAATTGATATTGAGCAGGACGGAACTATTTTTATTACTTCACCAAATAAGGAAAGCCTTAAGGCGGCGGAAGAAAAAATTAAAATGCTTACGAAAGAATTTGAGATAGGCGAAACTTTCACTGGCAAAGTAACCCGCATTTTTCCATTTGGCGCGATGGTTGAGGTTGCTCCCAGACAAGAGGGGCTTGTGCACATCTCGGAGCTTGCGTCATTTCGCGTTGAGCAAGTGACTGACGTCGTATCTCCGGGAGACGAAGTGCCGGTAAAAATCATCGGCGTTGATGATCAAGGAAGAATTAATCTTTCTATAAAAGCCGTAAAAGAGCTTCCGCTAAAATCTCACGAAGATCGGCGAGCCGGCGAAGCAGTTGCCCACCGCCAAGCCGAATACCGCATGCAAAGAGACGGCGGCGGCCAAGCTCGCGGCGGTCACGGCAGACCACATAGAAGGTAGGCGCATGTTAAAATAAAGTATGGCTGACGGAGACAAGGAACTCCCTAAAATACGGACGCTGAAAACTGATGCCGAAGAATACATTAGTGAGAAAAAAATATCGCAGCTGGATATCGCGCGCGGAGCTTATCTGGCGGGCAGGGAAGCGGGTGAAACATTCAGGCCCAAAAACCAATTTCCTTACAGGGCTGTTGCTTATGGCGTTGTAGCCGTTTTGATTATCGGTTTAGCCGGATATTTTTCTTATAAATTATTTTTCAAAACCTCTCCGGAAATTGCAACGGAGGCTCCAAAGCCGTTCGCTAGTTTTTTGTCGGCAGAAGACGAAAAAACAATTTCTTTTTCAGAGGCCAATCCAGGAGCGCTGTCGGGCGCGCTTGGCGCGGAGCGCCAAAAAAGCCTTCGCGCCGGCACAATAATTTATTTTCCTATTAAAATTTTAAAACCGGGCGGAGAAGAAAAATTCGCGGACGCAAAAGAACTGGCCGGTTTTTTAAATTGGCAGGCGCCAAAAGACTTTTTGAATAATCTAGAGCCGGATTTTAACGCGCTGATAATTTACGGGCCGGATTCGCGCGATTTCGCCGCAATCTTAAAAGTCAAGAATTTTGCAAGCGCATTAGCGCAGCTTTTTTCGTGGGAGAGCGCAATGTGGTTTGATTGGAAGCCGTTTTTGGCGGAAGAAGACGTTAAAAATATCTCAAAATTCAGTTTTCAGGACGAAATTATACAAAACAACGATGCGCGGGTTTTTAGAAATTCCGGAGGAAAAATAATTTTAGGCTACTCCATTTTCAACAAGAAATACGTTATAATTTCCACCTCCCGCGACGCGCTCTCCATAATTTTAGAACGGTTTATAAAATTACCCCCGAGATAATGTCTCTGTACTTCATCACCGGAAATAAAAATAAGTTTGAGGAAATTAAATCTGTATTGCCGGAAATAGAGCAGCTGGATATGGATTTGCCGGAAATTCAGGAGGTTGACTCCCAAAAAATTATTGAAGCAAAATTGAAAGAGGCGCTAAACCACAAGCAGGGTGAATTTATTGTGGAAGACACTGGTTTATATTTGGAGTGTCTCAAGGGTCTGCCGGGGCCATTGATCAAATGGTTTTTAAAAAGCGTTGGATTGGCCGGGCTTGCCCAAATCGCCGAAAAATTAAAAAACAATCATGCGGAAGCAAAAACTATTATCGGCTACGCAAAAAATCACGAAGAAATTTATTTTTTTGAGGGCGCGGTGTCCGGGCGGATCGTTTCTCCACGCGGCGAATCGCATTTCGGCTGGGATCCGATTTTTCAGCCGGATGGACGCCTGGAAACTTTCGCCGAAATGGATAACGAGAAACGCCAATCTCTCAAAATGCGCCGCCTCGCCGCGTTAAAGCTCAAAGAGTTTTTGGACGAGCAAAACATGACACAATTTGCATCCGAGGTAAAATTTTGATAGGGTTTAATAAACATGATTATATTTACTAACCATGCGCTGAAAAGAATGAGGGAAAGAAAGGTTTCGCGGGCGCAGGTTTTAGAGACAATTAAAAACCCGGAAATAGAAATAGTCGAAGATGGCAATATAAAGTTGGCGCGCCGCGGATTCGCGGGTAAATCATTAGAGGTCGCGATAGAAAATGGCGGAAACAAGACTATTGTGATAACATTATATTGGTTATGAAAATACAATACGACAAACAAGCCGATGCTTTATATATCTATATTGGCAAAGGCAAAATAAAAAAAACCATAAAAGCCGGCAAAAATACCCTTATTGATATGGGCGAAAAAGACCGGGTTTTGGGAGTTGAGTTTTATAAAATTTCTCGCTCTGTTCCAAAAGAACAACTACAAAGTATATCTGTGGAATTGCCGGTTTATGCTTAGCGATGAACTATGGCATTAGATTTAGATTATTTTAGGAAGCAATTGGAGGAGGAGAAAGCTCGGCTTGAGGGGGAGCTTTCGACTATTGCCAAAAGGAATCCGGAGGCGCCGGAGGATTGGGAAGTAAAAGCGCCAGATTTGAATTTGATGCATGCGGCAAAAGAGGAGATGGCCGACGCCGAAGAGGAGTTGGAAAACGCGGCGAGTACCGAGTATAATTTGGAGTCGCGTCTGCGTGATGTAAACGAAGCGCTTGAGAAAATGCGCCAAGGAAAATACGGCGCCTGCGCAGTTGGCGGCGAGCCGATCGACGAAGCAAGATTGCGCGCAAATCCTGCGGCAGTAACATGCGTTAAGCACGCATAATATGTTTCAAATTGATCAAAAATTTCCGAAGTTTCATTTGGAAGTTTATAATCCGTTGCGTGACGAGATTGAGAAAATTTCGTCCGATGATTTTGTGGACAAATGGCTTATTTTGTTTTTCTACCCTGCGGATTTTACCTTTGTCTGCCCGACGGAGCTTTTGGATTTAAACAGGAGATATGAAGATTTTGCTAAAGAAAAAGCTGAGATAGTCGGCGTGAGCACGGATACGGTTTTCACCCACAAAGCGTGGATTGAAACGGAGGAGCTGCTCAAGGGTTTAAAGTACCAGCTCGCTGCTGACCACAACGGAAAATTTTCGCGAGAACTCGGAATTTACGATGAAGAAAACGGAATGGCACAGCGCGCGGTTTTTATTGTGGACCCCGACGGAATTTTGCGCGCCGTGGAAATCGTAGCGGATGCCATCGGCCGAAACGCTTTAGAAATTTTGCGCAAGCTCAAGGCGCTTAATTTCGTACGCAAAAATCCTGGACATGTCTGCCCAGCCTCTTGGGACGAAGGCTCCAAAACCCTCCAGCCCTCCATCAAAAAAGCCGGGAAGGTTTTTAAAGAATTTTCTTAATCATCATCTTGACGAGGAATACCGCCTAGGAATATGCTGAAAGCAGAAGAGGGCTAATTGCGATGTACGAAAAATACTGTCGGATTTGCGAGCTTGTGCATAGCGTATTGGTCGATGTTTGCTGTAATTGCGAAGGGGAGCTAGTAGAAAGAGAATCATCGAATAACGGCGAAGACAAAAACTGCCGGAAATGCATTCGCGTGGACAAAATCGAGATGGCTTGACACGGGAGTTTGTTTTTGCTAGCATTAAATAGGTCCATCATGATTACGATGGACTTTTAATTTCGAAAAATAATCTATGTTAGACCTAAAAAATTTCAATACGGCTTTGGAACAGCTTACGGCAGAAAAAGGCATTTCCAAGGAAAAGATTATGGAGGCGATTGATATGGCTTTGGCCGCGGCTTATAAGCGCGATTACGGAAAAAAAACGCAGGTTGTGCGCGCAAAGTTTGATCTGGCTACAGGCAAGGCGGAGTTTTGGCAGGTTAAAACCGTTGTGGACGAAACAATGATCAAGTCCGAGGAAGAAATTGCGGCGGAAGAAGCGGCAAAAGCAGCCGGAGGTTTTGATGCGCTAAGCGAGAAGCAAGAGGCTCGTGAGGCCGCCAGAGAAGCTTTGGGCGGCGAAACAGAAAGCTATGGCGAGGCTGGCGGCGAAACTGGCGAGATAAAAAAAGTCAGATTCAATCTGGATCGCCATATTATGCTGGATGAAGCTAAAAAAAATAAAAAGAGCGCCAAGCTTGGCGAAGAATTAATTTTTCCTTTGGAGTCAAAAGAAGATTACGGGAGAATTGCCGCGCAAACTGCTAAGCAAGTGATTTTGCAAAGAGTCCGCGAAGCCGAGCGCGATTCCGTGTTTGATGAGTTTAAAGAAAAGGAAGGAGAAGTCGTTTCCGGCATAGTGCAGCGCATAGAGGGGCGTGCCGTTTTTCTGGATTTGGGAAGAACTATCGGTATCTTGCCGCCGGATGAACAAATAAGGGGCGAGCGATATCGCGTTGGAGAGAGAATTAAGACGCTGCTTTTGTCTGTTGAGAAATTGCCAAGAGGCCCGGGCATTTATCTTTCGAGATCGCATCCGCGGCTTGTTTTGAAGCTTTTTGAAATCGAGGTGCCGGAGATAGCTTCGGGGGTTGTTGAGATTAAGAACGTCGCGCGAGAGGCCGGAGCGCGCACAAAGATTGCGGTTGTTTCAAAAGAAGAGGGGATTGACCCGGTTGGATCCTGTGTTGGGCAAAGGGGCGTGCGCGTGACCACGGTGATCGCCGAACTCGGAGGAGAAAAAGTAGATATCGTCCCTTGGTCGGAAGACAAAGAAAAATTCATAGCTAGCGCTGTTTCGCCCGCGAAAGTTTTGGAGGTGGACGTGGACGAGGCGAGAAAACACGCCAAGGTTACTGTTTCAGAAGATCAATTGTCTCTGGCGATCGGCAAAGGCGGGCAAAACGTGCGGCTGGCAGCAAAACTCACAGGCTATAAAATCGACATCCGTTCCCGCTCCGGCGAAACCGTTGCCGAAGCCACCTCCGAAGGCGAAGTGGTAGGCGAAGGGATCGCGGGGGAGTAAACTTGCCACAAAGCAGGATTTGTGATAAATTTGCTTTATGGCTAACCAAACTATTACTGGCCCAATAATTTCTTTATCGGAGGTGATAAAATCTCGGGAGCCCAAATCTTTAACGGAACAAAGGCTGATTTCGCTCTTAACTAAAAGATTTGGTGATTTACAAATAATCTGGAATCCAAAAGCATTTCGGGAAGGACTGAACAATCCAGAACTCCCTAGTAATATTCTTAAAAAACTGGATTCGTTGCTTTTGCTTGCTGAGACAATAGATTGGAAAATTTCAAAGCCGTTAAAAGACGAACTGGATTCTACAGTTGAAGATATAGAAACTTTCAATCCCTCATTTAGAATGCGCCTTAAAAAAGCTTCTGAAGAATTTAGAGCCGGTAAATTTATTGCCTTGGAGGCGTTGGAGAAAAAGTTCGGACTTACTAAAAAACATTGACTTTATGAATGTCGCTCTTTCTCCGCAAGCCAGCGATTTTTTGAAGAAGTGCCCAATCAATTTACGAAAAAGAATTCTCAACAAAATAAAATTCTATGCTTCCGCTCCAGATCCGTTAGAATTTGCCGAACATCTCACTGATGACTCGGAGGCGCCTTATCGTTATAGAATTGGCGATTGGCGGGTTAAGTTTGCGGTAGAAAACAACACAATTACAGTTAAACGAATTGGCCGCCGCGACAAAATTTATGAATAGCGATATGGAGGTCAACACTTTGTTCTCCGAAGGCGAAGTGGTGGGCGAAGGGATTGTGGCGGAGTAGCTTTATTTTTTGATGATGTATTTGGCGGGTTCTTCGCCGAGATCTATAAATTCATCAACAGCCTCTTTTAATTTTCCGGAAGATGAGCGGCCGAAAGCGATGACCTCCACCCTGCGCCCCTGATTTTTTAAGTATTCAACTAAAGGAATAAAATCTCCGTCGCCGGAGGCAATGACAATTGTATCCACGATCTCTGCTGTGCGGACGGCGTCAACGGTAAGCCCCACGTCCCAATCCGCTTTTTTGGCCCCGCCGAAAAATTCCTGCAGGTCTTTTTCGCGGGTTTCAATTCCTAATTTTATCAGCGCCTCAAAAAACGGTTTTTCCTCGCCGGTTTTTGTTCTGATAACATAGCCGAATGCGCGGATTAACTGCCTCCCGCCGACTGCGACGGCAAGAAGGTTTTTGAAATTCACTCTTCCACCAAAAAGGCTACGCGCGGAATGGTAAAGATTTTGCGCATCAATAAACACCGCAACGCGCTGATTTTTATGTTTTATGTCCATGATAATACTAATCTACAAATTTTATACGAATAATACGAATAGCGAATGTCTTATTTGTAATTTGTTGCATTCGAATATCATTTGTTGATTTGTGTTATTTACGGAGTCCTAATTTTTTAATCAGCTTCTCGTAATTCGCTTGATTTTTTTTCTGCACATATTTCAAAAACTTCTTTCTTTTTGAAACCATTCCCAAAAGCCCTCTTCTGGAGTGGTTGTCTTTTGGGTGCTCTTTTAAGTGCGAAGTCAGCTCGTCAATCCGTTTCGTAAGCAAAGCAACCTGCACCTCCGCGGAGCCGGTATCTTTTTCGTGAATTCTATGTTCCGCCACTATTTTCTTTTTATCTTTCGATTTCAGCATAATACATCCAATAATAGCATATTTAATTGCTGCAAGCAATCGCCACATTGACAAGTGGCATGGGTTCGGTGCTATATTGTAGGCAGATTTTGAGTTAAAAAATGAGGTATTTAGGACCGAGAACCGCGGCTTATTACGAAAGAATGCATAAAACGCTTTTTTCAACGACAGTCGAAGATTATAGGCCGGTGATTAAAAAAGGAAACGGCGTTTGGGTTGAGGACATAGACGGCAACCAGTTTTTGGACTTTACATCGCAAGTAGGCATTATAGGATCCGGACAATGTCCGGAAGAAGTTGTTTCGGCAATTGGAGAACAGGCCAGATTTGCGACAGGAATTATTTCTAATGATTTCCAGTTCAGTGCTGTGCACGGCCGCGGCGCCTTGCTTGGAGAAGAGGTTTCCCCGGTCGCTCTTGCCGAAAAACTGATTGAGCTTGCCCCGGTGCCTTATCCAAAAAAAGTTATTTTCGAAGTAAGCGGGGCTACTGCTGTGAGCGCCGCCGCAAAGCTTTGCGTTCTGGCTCGCCCGAATGCGCCGTTTTTTGCCGCTTTTGATAAAGCGTTCCACGGCAGGCACGGCTACAGTTTGGATCTTTCAAGTTCAAAACAGGTACATAAATTACTTCACCAAGAAGGTTTAAGGGTTGTACGACTTCCTTTCCCCAAACGAGGCGCAGCTTTCCGGGATTTTCTTAAATTGTTGCCGCAGGATTATCCATTGAGCGTACTTTTTGTGGAAATAGTGCAAGGAGAAGGAGGCATCAATATTCCAGATTTGAAGTTGCTTAATGCAATACGCAGATACGCCGCAGAGGTAGGCGCGCTATTCGTGGTTGACGAAGTGCAAACTGGCCTCGGGCGCACCGGAAAACTTTTTGCATCTGAGTATTTGAATTTGCCGCCTGACATGATTATACTTTCAAAAGCGTTGGGCGGCGGATTGCCGTTGGGCGCGGTTATTGCAAGAACTGACATTTTGCCCGCCGGCGATTTGCCTAAAGGCGCCCACTCCGGGACAATGCCTGCATCTCCGCTGGCAGTTGCCGCTGCTTTGGCTAATCTTAAAATTCTTAGCGACCCAGTCCTTTTAAAAGAAGTAAAAAAGCTGGGAAAATACTTGGTAGAAGGATTGTGGAAAATAGCGCATTCAAACAGAAACATTTTGGATGTGGACAGCTTGGGCGGCTTGATGATAGGGGTTGAGCTTGTTTCTAAAAAAATTTGCGAGGAAGTTATTTGCGCCTGCCTTTCTGAGGAGCCCGGTTTGCTGCTTATAGGGGCTGGCCAGAAAACTATCCGTTTTATGCCTCCGCTGATTGTGACTAAAGAAGAAATTGATTTGGCGCTTTCTATTTTTAAAAAAGCGCTCAACACATTAGTTTAGCCCGTGATCCGCCAACTGGCGGACGCGGGTTTTTGTTTCCAAGAAACATAAAAAAGCGTTCTTTTGAAGAGCGCTTTTATTGAGTCACGTTATGTATCATCATCAGGCATCTGTATGATCCGCCGGATCTTTCAAATTCGGAACTGCCGTCTTCTGGGACAATTACTTCAAGGCCGTGGTCGCGGAGTATTTTTTCTTGGATTTCATGGCAATAAGGCTGCAGCACTTTCCCATTTCGCTCCACCGCGTTAAGGGCGTAACTGTATAGGTATTCTCCGTCAAAATCCGGATGCTTGCGGAAAAGCGTTGCTTCGCTCAAAGGCACAATACGCGTTCCCGGAAAATTGAAAGCTAGTTGCTCGCCGGCCGAATCTTCAAAAGCTTTCGGATAATACATAATTAAATCAGCAGACGGATAGTAAGTGAGCACGGAGTTTAAGTGGTAAAATTCTTCGGTTACCCGCCTGATAGGAACAACTTTTTCCACCCTGCTTTTTTTAAAAATAGAAGCAACTTCTTCTACTCCTTGCAGATTGGTCCTGTTTTCTCCGTAGCCTATAATTATTTTATTTTTTACAAAGACACAATCTCCGCCTTCAAAAAAAGCCAGCGGGCTCAAATGCTTCACCATATATTCCCGGTCTCTGAACCATTTTACAAAATGCTCAACTTCCGGCTTGCGCGGGCTCGCCCAAAAATTCGCGGGGATAAATAGGTCGTCAACCCAAAATCCCGGGTCGCACGCGAAAGTCATATCGTAAAGATCCTCAACTGGTTCTATAAAATGCGCAGTAATGCCAAGGTCGTGGATTGCTGTGCTCGCCATTCGCGCCCATTGCAGAAATGTCCTTTTTTTGTCCGGCTTCCCACAGGGGTGGTCAGGCCGCATTCTGGTGTTGTAGCTCTCTTTTACGTCAAAATGCACCGGTGGGACAAGAATGACTTTCATGATTGCCATCCTTAAATCTGACATCAATATAGCTCTGAAGGCCCGGAGTACGCAAGCGCTCGCTAAAATAAAAAAATTTATTCAGTTATGTGGTAGGTCGTATCGTAGAGGACGTTAGAACCATTATACAGAGACGAGATACGATTTTTTATATTCCGAATTTGGCAAAATAAAAACCGCTGGACGATACCAGTCGGTTATTTTTGTTTCTTATATTCTCCAGCAATCGGATTGTAAACTCTACAATATTGTTTCAGTTCATTGAAATACGCTCGGCGCTGCCACCAGGTCTTGCTGAAGAATTTTAAGGGATTAAATTTTCCCCATTTTTTTCGTGATTGATGCAGAAAGATAAATCATAATGCAGTCACATTTCCGTCAACTGAAATCGGTTCACCGCCTTCATCAAGCTCAACATAATCCCAATCATCATCCTTGATTTTTGGGACATAGACATTTGCAGTTACTTCGTGAGTGGGCGTCCTAACTTTTGCTATTACGATTTTATGGCTTTCAGCAAGCAAAGCTGAAATATCTTCGGAATGGCTATCAAGTTCTTCTACAGTGTAGTAAATTCCTTTCCTGCGCTCGACGTAGTGAAAACATCGTGGCGACTGAGGTTCTTGCATCAAATACCTCCTGTGTGTTTTCTAAAAACATAATAGCACACAGGGTGCTATTATGTCAAGCGTGGGAGGCATAGGGGATTCGAACCCCTACCGACAGTGCCACAGACTATCGTGCTGCCATTACACCAATGCCTCCGTAAATTTTTCTCGTTCTTCCTTATAATGATGCACAAGGACATGACAATTATTGCAGAGCCAGGCAAGATTGTCTAATTTATTATTTTTCCTATCTTTATCTATATGATGCACAGCCAATACTCTAACATCTTTTATTTTACACAAGACACATACTGGTTTAACTTTGCTTTTTAAAATATTTTTCCGATATGTGTATTCGCCGTGTTTCCAATTCGGATGTCTCTCGCCTATGTACTCGATAGAATTTCTCCAAATAGCCTGACAGGATTTCCCGCAAAAATATTTTTTACTTTTAGAATGCTTTAAAGCCTTTAGCTGTTTATAAACATTTTCCCCGCAAATAAAACAGGAAATAATTTTGCCGGTCTTAAAGGCCTCGTCTCTACACTTGCGCGAACAATATTTTCCTCCTCCGACTTTCACCCAATATGGCTTTATCGTAAATTTTTTACTGCAATTTAAGCAGGTTTTTATCAGGGGCATACTTGTAGTAAATGTATACCTCCAAATTAAATAAGTAAATGCTACGGTTTCTGAAACTTATCCACAGAGCAGCGCTTTGGCCGTTAAGCTATAGGCACCATATTTGCCGATTGATTCATAATCCAACCGGCATTTTTGTTTTTAAAATTTTTGCGTTGTGCTGCGCAATTTCAATAATTCTTTCTTTATAGGCCCGCGGATTCTCCGCAGGGTCTGGTATGTCGCCGACCAGCAAATCAGCCTTGGAGCTTTCTGGATCTTCCAAGGTCTTTGGGTGTTTGGAATAATCGAGTTTCGCAATTCTAAAACTATCAGAATTTCTTTCTTTCAACAAAGTTATTAAATCTGCGTGGCAAACAAAGTCTGCGATTGAATCTATCGTCGTCAGCACTTCCAAGCGTTCCAGCTCCTCTTTGCTTTTCAAATCTAAAAATGCAGCGGTTTCAAAAAGCAAATCTTTCATCACCAGCTTTTTGGGATTTTTTGGATCGGACGGCTGGCGTTTTCGGATAAGCCGGATTGCGCAAATCTCTCGCGCTTGGGGATCGGTAATTGCCAGGCAATCTCTTGCCTCTTTTTGGTAATGCGGATCGCCGGTTCTGACTTTGCCGAATAAAAAGAATTCAGCAATACGTCCGGAGCTGTCTTCCAAGCCCCGCGGAAATTCCTTTAGCATTGGTTCTACTCTACTTTATAAATTACAGCACCCTCTTTGGCTTTCTGCGATAATTTCACCGCAACCTCGTCGCCCTTTTTGGCGGAGGAGACCTCTTTGTGGTCTACCTGCATTGAGGAAATGGTTTCCTCAAATTCCTCCTCGCCTTTTTTGACTTTCACACGATCTCCCGCTTTTAGCGTCGCGCTCAAGTCCAGCACAGCAACCCCGATTTTATCGTACCAATGTGTAATTTTTCCGACCTCTTTTTCCATAAATAAACTCTAGCATAAAACGCAATTTTTTGCTAATATGACTTAAATGCCGCGGTAGCTCAGTGGCAGAGCGCTACCCTGAAGAGGTAGGCGTCGGGTGTTCGATTCACCCCCGCGGCACCAGAAACGCAAAATCCACACTTTGACGCCCTCGAGAGGAATCGAACCTCTATCACAAGCTCCGCAAGCTTGCATCCTGTCCGTTGAACGACGAGGGCAATTTGCTTTTTTTAAAATCTAGCAAGGTGCGACAAATTGTCAATCAAGGATTCTTCCTGCTCAATTTCCGGAAGGAATTTTATGACGATTTCGCGGACTTTGTCGGGCTCTGTTTGCCCAAGCGGTATTTTAATGAACGGCACAAGCGCCTTTTTGGATTCCAATGACAAATCTTTATGAAGCGGCGGGTTGTAAAAAATCCAAAACGATTTAAGAGACTGCCATGAATAAAGAGTGCGTTCCACCAAAACGCCGCGCTCGGTTAGCGAAAATTTTAGCGTGCGCGGTGGGCGTACGGCGTAGAGCACGACCGTAAACCATCCGACCAAAACCAAAACGCCAAAAAGGAAAGATTTTTGATAGATAGCGAATCCTAATAAAATTATTGCGGCGAGCCCGGTCCACCAATACCAATCTGTTCCTTTTTCATGATGAAAATACTCATGCGCCTCCCAGCTTAAAAATACTTTTCCAGCTTGGTCTTCCTTCGGATCCATGGATATATTGTAGCAGAATTCATCTTGTTGTGCTAAGTATTATATTATGGAGGTGTGATGGAGACTTGTATAAAGGATTGACTTCTGATTTAAAAAGAAGAATTGAGGAGCATAATATCGGCAAAGCAGAATCAACTAAAAATTATAGACCAGTTGTATTGATTGGCTACGAAGCATACTTGCGCAAATAAGATGCACAAAGAAGAGAAAAATTTTTGAAAACAACTGAAGGTAGACGTTTGTTAAAACAGCAATATCGAGACATTTTGAATCAATAATATTGAAATTTTGTTGGAAGGGCGGAGGTGTGGCTGAGCGGTCTAAAGCAGCGCACTGCTAATGCGTTGACCCTCAAAAGGGGTCCGGAGGTTCGAATCCTCCCACCTCCGCCCTTCCTGTAAAATCCGTGGTTCGCCAGGTCATCCGACCTGGCGCCCAGTCGAATGATTGGGCGAATCCTCTCGCCTCTGCCAGTTAAATTGCTATGGAAAATTTTCAGAAAAAGCATTATACTGCTTGGTATGGACGAAGATATAAAGGGACTTTTGAAGAAAAATTTGGAAGCAAGCGAAAAGGCGCTTGGCATTTTAAGAAAAATGCATCGGGCGATGGTCTGGGGCAGAGTTTTTATCTGGGCAAAGTGGGTTCTGGTTGCCGCGTTGCTGATTGTAGGATATGTTCAAATACAACCCTATTTAAACGACATTTCGTTGGCTTATCAGGATTTATTGCCGGTGTTGGAAAATCTGCAAAAATTAAATAAATCCTTGCCGACTTTGCCGACATTAAGATAATCATAAAGTTGAACGCGCTGGTCTTGTCCTGCGGCATAGTGGAGGGTTGGCCGAGCGGTTTAAGGCGCTGGTCTTGAAAACCAGTTGGGGCGAAAGCTCCTCGCAGGTTCAAATCCTGCACCCTCCGAAATTTATCCATGCGCTACTACAAGGCCGATTATTTTTTTGGCGCCTGCCTGCCGGCAAGGCAGGCCGACTTTGGCGAGCGTTTCAGAGGCGTGGATCAGAGTCGCGCCGGTGGTGGCGACGTCGTCAATCAAAATGAGAGCGTGAGAAGTGAGAAGTGAGAGATTGGATTGAGAAATTTTTGGATTTATGCAGAACGCGCCCTCCAGATTTTTTATTCTTAATTCTTTATTATCAACCGCGACTTGCGCCTTAGTCTCGCGCGTTTTTATAAGCACATTTGTCAGACATTGGATGTTTGACAATTTACAGAACTCGCGCGCCAAAAGCTCGGCTTGATTAAAACCACGTTCGTATTCTTTTTTGAAGTGAAGAGGAATTGGAATGATAGCGTGATTATCTTTCAGCGTAGCATTTTCAACGTTCATAATATTAATCTCCAAAAATTTGTTCCACAGCATCTCTGCCAGCGGCGCCGCGAGCTCTTTTCGTTTTTTGTATTTGAACTGCCAGATTGCTTCTTTGAGCGCGCCATCGTACCTGCCGACCCACAAAACATGTTTTACGGCTGTTTTGTCAAACATCGAATGTTTGACATTTTTGCATGATTGGCAGACGGCGCCTGTTTGGTTTCTAAACCCACAAAATAGGCATTGCGCGCCGCGTTTGTATGATGCCAGCTGGCAGTTTCCGCAAAAAATCTCATTTTTAGCTCCGCACCCGGCGCACGATCTGGGTAAAATCAGATTTAAAAACGTGTGGATAAGCTTTTTCCAGGCCAAATTCATTGTGGTATTATTAAATCAGATGCTAGAATTATGAGCAATGATGCTGTCATCGTTATTGGAGAGATTCAGGTTTATGCGCGATATCAAGCTCTTTTCATTGGAGAGTAGGTTTTTGGGTGTTGATATCGGCTCCGCCTCCATTAAGGTGGCGCAGCTGAAAAAAGAGCGCGAACGGGCGCTTCTCGAAACTTACGGCGAACTTTCTTTGGCTCGTTACGGAGACGGGGTTGTGGGAAGATCCGCAAGGCTTTTGGACGCTAAACTAACCGAAGCGTTAAAAGACGTTGTGCGCGAATCCCAGGTTAAAGCCGAAAAAGCTATTGTTTCCATACCGCTTAAAGATAGTTTTCTTACAACAATGGAGCTTCCGGAATTGGGCGAAGAGGATTTGAAAGAAGCAGTGCCGTACGAGGCGAGGAAATATATCCCTATCCCGCTTAGCGAAGTGGTTTTAGATTGGCGTGTTTTGCCTCCTAAAAACGAAGAGCGGCAAGCGGTTTCTATCGGAACGGTAAAAAGAAAATTTCAAACCGTGCTTTTAGCCGCCGTGCCCAAAGAATCTATCTCGAAGTATAATACTATTTTTAATAATGCCGGTTTGGAAGTCGCCGCTTTTGAAATAGAAGTGTTTTCTTTCGCCAGAGCGGCGTTGCGGCGCGATCTTGGAACATCTTTGCTTGTTGATATAGGCGCGTCTTCAATTAAGCTGATAATAGTTGATGGCGGCGCGGTGAGGGCGTCGCACAGTTTTGACAGGGGTTCTCAAGAACTTACCTTGGCGCTTTCGCAGTCGCTAGGCGTTGATTGGGATCGCGCGGAAATTTTGAAGCGTGAAAGCGGAATTGTGCGCAGGCCGGAAACGGAAGGAACAGCTTCGGTGCTCGAACCTTTGGTCGAGCTGTGGGTTTCGGAAGGGGAAAGATTTTTGTTGGATTGGCGGCGAAGAGGAGGCGGCTCTATTTCCAAAGTTTTAATTGGCGGCGGAGGAGCGCTTCTTAACGGGATAGTTGATTTATTCGTGAAAAAATTCGGGGTGGAAGCGTTTACGGTGAATCCTTTTTCAAAAGTTGTTTACCCGGCTTTTTTGGAGCCGAAGCTGAAAGAAATCGGCGCAACGTTTACAAACGCAATCGGCTTAGCATTAAGAGAATTTTAAAAAATGGCGGAACTATCTTTAATACCAAAAAAAAATCCTGCCGTTAGGTATGTAGGCGAAAGTTTCGGCGTCCTTTTTAGGATCGGTGTAATTGTTTTATTGGGAGCAGCGGTGTTTACCGCTGGTTTGTATCTTTACCGTAATTTTGTAAAAAACAATTTAGCCAGACAAAAATCAGTTCTGGAAAAATTAGAGATAGAGTTTGATCCTACTTCGATAGCAGCGTGGGAGCGCCTTGCTAATTCCGCGGCTGCGGGCCGCGCCATTTTGAAAAATCACGCGAAATTGTCATCGGTGTTTAGTATGCTGGAAGAGAATACTTTGGCAAATGTGAGTTTCGGGACATTTGCTTACTCTTCGGAAAAAAACACCATGACTTTAGGCGGGGAAGCGGCGGGCTATGCGGACGTGTCTTTACAAGCGAATATTTTTGAGGGGTTGAAGGACGTTTCCAGCGCGACTTTCGGGAATTTGTTTTTGCGCGAGTCCGGGGCGGTCGGTTTTACTTTAAACATAATTTTTAAATAATGAGGACCGTTCTCACAATAATCATACTTTCTGCGGCCGCGGCTCTCATTATTTGGGTGGCAAGGCCGATTTGGGATGAAGTTCTTGTTTTGAAGGCGGAGCAGGCGGCCACCGCCGATGTTTTGGGGAGGCTTAACGAGATTCAAAGTTTAAGAGATGAAATTATGGCCACTTACAATTCTATTCCCGGAAGCAAATTAGACAGATTAAACAATTTTTTGCCGCAAAAACCGGATAGCGGAAGCGTATTGGTAATGTTAGAGAACTTAACGCGCGATCGCGGAATGCGTTTGCGCAGAGTCGAATTTGCCAAAACGGAACCGCAACCGCAGACAACGCCGGGGCAGACCGCGGCAAAAATCGTCCGGCCGGAAGAAACAAAATTTAGCGCTATTTCTTATGCTTTTACAGTTTCCGCGTCTTACGAAGCGTTCCGTTCGTTCGTTGCGGCTTTGGAGAAAAGTTTAAGGGTTGTTGATGTTACCGACATTTCTTTCAGCGGAGGCCAGTCTAATTTATTCGAATTTACTTTAAAAGCTAGGTCATATTATCAAAAATGAATCCCGTTAGACAATATTTTCTACCGGTTTTAACGGCCATCGCGCTTTTGGCGGCGGTAATTTGGTGGTGGAAAGCAGGAAAAACGGACGCGGTGCCGATTTCCGCGCCGGCGGTGGGCGGACCCGCTTTGCAATTGGTTGAGCGTTTGAAAAATATAAAAATTGACACCGCTTTTTTGGACGACCCGCAATTTCTCAATTTGGAAGCAACACCGAAACCCTCACTGGAAGGCCTCCAAAAAGGTCGCTCAAACCCTTTTCGTAAATAATTGTTTTACCTCTTCACTTAGACGTCCGACGTCTAAGTGTGCTAGCATTAGCTATTATGAGAAAGACCGTATTTGCAAACGGCGAATTTTATCACGTTTATAATCGTGGCACAGATAAGCGTATTGTGTTTGCTAATAATTATGACTTCCAACGTTTTCTGCAAAGCATGGAAGAGTTTAATTCTGTAGATCCAATAGGCAGTATTTATCAAAATTCTTTTTGCGAACCCCAACTTAGACGTCCGACGTCTAAGTTGGTGAATATTGTGTGTTATTGTCTTAATCCGAATCATTATCATATGATTCTTCAGCAACGCGTTAGCGGCGGGATAAGCGAGTTTATGAAAAGATTGGGCGGTGGATATACAAAACATTTTAATTTTAAACATAAAAGAAGCGGCGTACTTTTTCAGGGTAAATTTAAAGCCAATCACATTGATTCCAATGAGTATTTGCTGCACGCAAGCGCATACGTCAATTTAAATGGGTTGGCGCACAAATTGAAAAACAATCAATTTTATTCTAGTTGGGAAGAGTTTGTAAACAAAAATTCTAAAGGTGCTTGTAAAAAAGATATAATTCTTGATCAGTTTAAAGATGTAAATGAATATAGAATGTTTGTGCAAGGCGCTCTCAAAAAGATTTTGGCTAGAAAGGAGTTATTGAAAGAAATGGAGGATTTGTTTGCTTTAGAAAATTAAAATCCCCACTTAGATGTCGGACGTCTAAGTGGGGAAAATAAAAAACTGATGGGCGAAATCATACGGCTGGATTTTATTTGTTGATGCGCTTTGTTAGACGAGGATTGAGTTTTATCAGGCGCTCTCTCAGTTTTTTGTTATCACTACCGTTAACCGAAGCAGTAAGTGGTTCGTTTTTGAAAAGGGCTGGAACCCAAAGCGATAAACTTTGATCATCTAAATCTTTAACTTTTACTAGCGCGTTGCCTATGAATATTTTTGTTTCTGGATTTATTCCACGAACATTGCCTAGGCCTGTTATAAACATAACAACACCTCCTCTGTTTTTAGTTTAGCAAAATTGGAAGATTTTGTCAATGGGGCATTAATTTGGCATTGCTGTGTTAAAATAATCATATGGCTGCTAAAGGCATTCTAGATGTCTTGGCTGCTTCCGGAGAAATTACTATTCAGGAAGCGGCGGAGATCAGAAAAATCGCAAGATCGAAAAATATTTCGATTGAAGCGGAGCTTTTGGAGCGCGGCTTGGATGAACAAAAAGTTCTCCGCGCCAAGGGGGAAGCTCTCGGAATACCTACTATTTTTTTGGGCGGCAAAAAAGTGCCTTTTGATTTGCTCAAAACTATTCCAGAAGAATCAGCGAGGCACTATCAGTTCGTCCCTATTAATTCAGAAAACGGAATGATTTCCATCGGAATGGTTGATCCGGAAAACATTGAAGCCAAAGAAGCGCTTAAGTTCATCGCCACTCGTCTTAATCAGCCGTTTAAAGTTTTTCTTATCTCGCGGAGGGATCTCGCCGGCGTTTTAGATGAATATAAGGGCATTTCCGGCGAGGTGACAAAAGTTTTGGGTGAGCTGGAAACCGCGCTTTCAGAGGAAGCTGTTTTGCAGAGCGGACTTATCAGAAAGGGAGTCCGCGCCGGAATCCGCGACGAACTTGGCGCGGAGTCCGCGCTTGTTGAAGAGGCGCCGATTACAAAAATGGTGGCGGTAATTTTGCGGCATGCCACAGAAGGCCGGGCCTCCGATATTCACATCGAGCCCGGCAGAGAGCAATTGCGCGTTCGTTTCCGCGTGGACGGCGTGCTTCACACAAGCCTTTTTTTGCCGATGAAAGCGCATGACGCGATTCTCTCGCGAGTTAAAATTTTGACAAACCTGCAGTTAGATGAGAAAAGGAAACCTCAAGACGGAAGATTCTCGGCGAAAATCGGAGGCAGAGAAATTGATTTCCGCGTTTCAACATTCCCGACTTATTTTGGAGAAAAAGCGGCTATCCGCATTTTGGATCCGGAAACAGGCATTAAAACGCTTGATGATCTGGGGTTTTCCGAAGATCACGGCGGAGCAGTCAAAAAATCGCTTGAGAAGCCTTACGGATTAATACTTCTTACCGGTCCTACCGGCTCCGGAAAATCAACGACGCTTTACGCGATGTTGCAGTCGTTAAACGAGGATCGCTGGAACATTGTAAGTTTGGAAGATCCTGTGGAATATTCAATTGTCGGCATAAATCAGTCGCAGGTTAAGCCCGAAATAGGTTATGATTTTGCCGAAGGCCTTCGCCATATCTTGCGGCAAGATCCGGATGTGATAATGGTTGGCGAGATCAGAGACAAAGAAACCGCGCAGCTTGCCATCCACGCTGCTTTAACGGGGCATCTTGTGCTTTCAACTCTGCACACGAATACGGCTCCTGGAGTAATACCGCGGCTGATTGACATGGGCGTTGATCCATATCTTATCGCGCCGACACTTGTTATGGCGATCGGCCAGAGGCTTGTGCGGACTTTATGCGAAGATTCCAAAGAAGAAGTGCCGCTTGAAGGAAAAGTCAAGGAGACTATTTTAAAAGAACTGGAGGCAATGCCGGAGGCCGCGAGGCGTAAAATAAAACTGCCGCGCGTCATCTACAAGCCAAAAATTTCCCCCACTTGCCCCAAGGGTTCAAGCGGCCGCATCGCCATTTTTGAGGTTTTGGAGATGACTAAAAACCTTGAACATTTGGTTTTAGAGCGCGCTTCAGAGACGGTTATCGGCGAGGAGGCAAAAAAGCAAGGTATGCTTACGCTTCGGCAAGACGGCCTGATGCGCGTGCTTGAGGGCAAAATTGGACTCGAAGAATTATTAGAAGTAATATAGATATATGACCAAGGTTTTGATAGCAGACGACGACGCCTTTCTTTCGGATATGTATGTTTTTAAGTTTAAGGAATCCGGTTTTGAGGTTGAGGTTGCCAAAAACGGCGAGGATGCGGTGGCAAAAGCCAAAAGCGTAAATCCCGACGTGATTCTTTTGGATATCGTTATGCCTAAAATGGACGGCTTCGAAGCTCTTCGAGCGATCAAAGAAAATGGCGTCGCTCCAAATGCCATCGTCGTGGTTTTATCTAATCTTGGCCAAAAAGAAGATGTGGAAAAAGGTCTCAAGCTCGGCGCTAATGATTACATCATAAAAGCCCATTCCACTCCTTCTGAAGTTGTGGCTAAAGTTAAAAGTCTGCTTGAGAAACATGGCTGATTACGGAAAATTTTTGGAAGAGCTTATTGCGAATGTGGCGGAAGAGGGCGCTTCGGATTTGCATTTGTCGGTTGGCAGGCATCCGGTGCTCCGGGTTTCTGGCCAATTGGTTCCTCTCACCAAAAAGCCGATTCTTGCGCAAGCCGATACTGCCGGTTTGGCGGAAGCGCTGATGGGCAAAGATTGGTATCATGAATTTCTTACCGGCAAAGAACGCGATTTTTCTTATTCGTATAAAGACAAGCTCCGTTTTCGCGTAAACGCTTATTTTCAAAAAGGCTCTGTTGGCGTGGCGCTTCGCATCGTGCCGTATAAAATAAAAACACTGGAAGAATTAAACATGCCGCCTGCTTTGAGCGAATTTACCAGGCGCCAACAAGGATTCTTTTTGGTGGTAGGTCCAACCGGCCACGGAAAATCAACGACGCTCGCGGCAATGGTTGATCTTATTAACCACACAAAAACCGAACACATTATAACCATTGAAGACCCGATTGAATATATTTTTACTCCTGATCGATCGATGATTGATCAAAGAGAAGTCGGTTTGGATACGAAAGATTTCGCGACAGCTTTACGGTCCATGTTTAGGCAAGACGTGAACGTGGCTATGATTGGAGAGATGCGCGACAACGAAACGATGTCTGCGGCGGTAACGGCTGCGGAAACCGGACATTTAATTTTTTCATCGCTGCATACAAATAACGCCGCGCAAACCATAGATCGGATTATTGATACTTTTCGGGCGGACCAGCAGGGGCAGATAAGGGCGCAGCTGGCAAGCACGCTCATAGGCGTTTTTTCTCAAAGGCTTATACCGCGGGTTTCCGGCGGGCTTATTCCGGCGTACGAGCTTTTGATTTCTAACGCGGCAGTAAGAAATTTGATAAGGGAAAACAAAGTTCACGAGCTTGATTTGGTAATAGAAACGAGCGCCCAATTCGGGATGGTCAGTTTTAACAGATCGCTGATTGATTTGGTGCGAAGAGGCGAAATTACAATGGAAAACGCTCTGCTGTTTTCCTTAAACCCGCAGGAGCTAAGAATTTTAGCCGGGAAATAGGGCCATGCAGTTTCAATACAAAGCAAGGACCGGGGAAGGCGAGGGGACGGAGGGGGTGATTGAAGCGGCCAGCCTCGATTTAGCTGTTGCCTCTTTGCAGAGGCGCAATTTTTTGGTGATCTCGATTGAGCCTACTGAAGTAGCCGCGAAAAGCGTGTGGAACATTGCTGGATGGTCAAGCATTTTCGAAAGGGTGCCCGTAAAAGATGTTGTGATTTTGACCAGGCAGCTATCCACCCTTTTTGAAGCCAAGGTTCCGATTGTGGAAGCGTTGAAAATCATAATCGGTGAAACAGGAAATAAATTGCTCAAAAGGCGGATGTCCGATCTTTTGGACGAAATTCAGGGCGGGATGGCGATGAGCCAGGCAATGGCGCGTCATCCGGAAATTTTTTCCCGTTTCTATGTTGCCATGATTAGATCAGGCGAGGAATCCGGGAAGTTGGAGGAAATATTCACTTTTTTGGCTGATTATCTTGAGCGCTCATTTGAGCTTACAAGAAAAGCAAGGAACGCTTTGATTTACCCGGCCTTTGTTCTCTCGGCTTTTATCGCGGTGATGTCTCTTATGCTTGTTTTTGTAATTCCGAATTTGGCCGATATTTTACTTGAAGCCGGTCAGGAAATCCCGATCTACACCCGCATTGTTATAGGTTTAAGCGAATTTATAAGAAGCTTTGGACTGGTGCTTTTGTTGTTTGCGGCAGTTTTGAGCGTGTTTTTGTCAAAATACGCGCGCACGGAAAACGGAAAGATGTATTTCGCAAGGCTTTTGATTTCAATTCCGATAGTCGGAGGGCTTTATAAAAAAATTTATCTTTCCAGAATCTCTGACAATCTTCATACTCTTCTTTCAGGCGGCATAACCGTGGTGCGCGCTCTCGAAATTACGGCGGAAGTCGTCGGGAATGAGATTTACCGCAGAATTCTTCTGGATTCGGTGGAAATGGTAAAGAGCGGTAGCATGATATCAGACGCTTTTTCAAAGTATGCAGACATCCCTCCGCTGCTTGCACAAATGGTCAGAATCGGCGAAGAGACTGGGAAATTGGATTATATTTTAAGCAGTATTTCCAATTTTCACAGGCGCGAGGTGGATAATTTGATAGACAATTTGGTTAATCTCATAGAGCCTGTTTTAATCGTGGCTTTGGGTTTGGGCGTGGGGGTTTTGGTCGCGGCGGTCTTGATTCCGATATATAACATATCCACAGCCTTCTGATTTATCGGGTTTAATCTGTGGTATAATCGCTTTTAAGAGGTCGATTACCGAACTTTTAATGGATTTTAACTTTTTTTATGTTTAATTATAAAAAATCAGGCAAATTTGGGTTCACTTTGATAGAATTACTTGTTGTGATCGCCATTATCGGCATTTTAGCCTCCGTTGTTTTAGCTTCGTTAAACTCTGCCCGCAAGAAGTCTAGAGATGCCCGCAGACTTGCTGATATCAAGCAGATTCAGGTGGCTTTGGAGCTTTATTTTGACGCGAATGCCAATGAATATCCTGACGCAACATCTGATTTAGACCCGACTTATATTGCGGTTGTGCCAACTGATCCGAACGGAGGAGCATATGGATACGACAATCTTACCAACGCTAGCGCAGCTTGCGCTGTCGCAACTGGTGTGTGTACCTCTTATGTTCTGAAGGCCGTCTTAGAAGACGATAATCCGGCGTTGGATAACGACATTGATGGCACGGTAGGATCTGCGTCGTGCGGCGCCAATCCTGAAGTGACTCCGGACTGGTGGTATTGCGTCCAGCCGTAAATTCGTAAATGGATAGGCGGCGCGGTTTCACATTAATAGAGCTTTTAGTGGTGATTGCCATTATTGGCATATTGGCCTCTTTGGCTTTGGCATCTTTCAATTCCGCAAGGCTTAAATCCAGAGACGCGCGGCGGGTCGCGGATATTAATCAGATCAAAGTTGCTTTGGAGCTTTATTTTGACGCAAACGCAAACATTTATCCTGCTGATGCTGATGGGTTGGGCGCGCTTGACCCTGCTTATATAACTGTTGTTCCGCGTGATCCTGTTGGCAATACGCCGTACTCTTACCATCGCTGTGTGGCCCCGTCTTCTAAATATCACTTGGGTGCAAGTTTGGAAGAAAGTACTCACGCCGCTTTGAGCGTTGATTTGGACAATACTCCGTGTGGCGCCGGAGAATCCGGGGATTTTGCCAATTCCGCCAACAACGATTCAGGCAAATGTAATTCCACAGACTCCGGCGTAGCTTGTTATGACCTTAGCCCTTGATATTAAATGATTGAAGTCGCTGTTTTTGTTTTCGGTGCTATTATCGGCAGTTTTTTTAATGTGGTTTTACTTCGGAAAAACACCGGCGAGTCCGTTATTTTTACCGGCTCCCGGTGTTTTTCGTGCGGGAAAAAACTTTCGTGGCTTGAGCTTATTCCGATTTTGAGTTTTTTGATGCAACGCGGAAGATGCAGTCCGCCAGCTGGCGGATGCGGGAGCAAGATTTCTTGGCAGTATCCAGTTGTTGAATTTTTGGTCGGGCTTTTGGCCGTTTTAATTCACTTGGAAACTAAGTTTCCAAGTGGAAACTTAGTTTCCAAGCTATTTTATTTCGCTGCTTTTTCGACCTTATTTCTGATTGTTGCCTATGATTTTCGCACGAAGATTATTGATACGCACCTTCTTTATATTTTCGGTGTTTTTTCGTTGGTGGAGTTTGTCCGAGCAGGCGGCTACGCGAATAATTTAATCTCATCATTTTTAATCGCCTTGTTTTTTTATTTTTTGTGGAGATTTTCCGGCGGGCGCTGGATGGGCAGGGGAGACGCGAATTTGGCTTTTTTCACCTCTTTATTTTTGGGCTGGCCGCTGAATCTCGCTGCGCTTTTTGTTTCTTTCTGGCTTGGCGGGCTTGCCGGATTTTTTCTTTTGCTTTTTCGGAGACGCGATTTCAGTTTGAAAAGTGAAATTCCATTCGGACCATTCTTGGCCACCTCTACTTTTTCGGTTTGGTATTTCGCGGATTTTTTCAGCGAGCTTACAAGGCTTTTCGTGCTATAATTTAAATTAATGCACAAACGCGCCTTCACGCTCATAGAGGTTGTTGTGGTTATCGGAGTGATGGCCATTATTTCTTCTGTAATGCTTGCCCACTTTCCCAGATTTAACAAACAAATTGCTGCGGAGCGCGAAGCGAGGAAGTTGGTGCTGGCTTTAAGGAAGGCGCAATTTTATGCGCTTGCTGTGCGCGAATTTAATCCAACTTTTAATGACGATCCTTTTTGCGTAAATCCTCCGGTAAGATTTCCCGGGTACGGGCTATTTTTGAGCATTGCCGATCAGTCGCGCTATTTTATTTACGGCGATGTCAGCTGCTCAAAATACTATGAAAGTTCGCCGGTTGAAGAAATTGCGGAAGCTGCAAATTTTGAAAGCAAAATATCGATTACCTCAATTAAGGGGTTTGACGCGTCAATTTGCGCCGCTGGATGCGAGCTCGACGAAATTTCTGTTTTATATGTCAGGCCCGGCCCGACAACCCGGATTCGAAGCGGTGGGGTGGATTATAATTACGCAGAATTTGTTTTAAGCTCTTCAGACGGCTCGGTCCAAAAAAAAATCGTTGCGCGCTTTACCGGACAGGTATCCGTTGAGTAATCATGAAACATAAAACATCAAAAATGAATAATGCCTCGTGCTTCATGCTTAGCGCTTTAGGATTTTCGTTGCTGGAAACGACGGTGGCTATTGCGATTTTGATAACCGCGATTATCGGTCCGCTAACATTAGCTTCGTCTAGCATCAAGGCTTCAGCCACCGCGAAAAATAATCTTATAGCCGCTAATTTGGCGCAGGAAGGCGTTGAGCTTGTAAAAAATCACCGTGCTAACAATGTTCTTGCGGAGCGCGACTGGCTTTACGGCTTTGGAGATTGCCTTACAGAGGTTGGCTGTACAATAGATGCGCTGACTATTGAGATAAACCTGTGCGGCGCTTCGTGCGAGCCGATTAAGCTAGACGAGCAATCGGGGCTTTACAGTTACGGCGCCGGCAATCCGACTATTTTCGCGCGCAAAATCAATCTGGTGGAAACCGTAGGCGCGCGCGAAGTCAAAATCAAAAGCGCAGTTTCGTGGACGGATCGTTTCGGCGCGCAGAAGTTCGAATTAGAAGCTTATATGCTGAATTGGTAAATATGAAAGGATTTACTCTATTAGAAATGATTGTGGCGTTGGGGGTTTTTGCGACCGTCGCGTTGATTTCGGCAAGCTCTTTGCTTTTACTTACAGACGCGCAAAGAAAAGCCTTTTCTTTGCAATCTGCTTATGACAATGTCCGTTTTTCATTGGAGGTAATGGCCAGAGACTTGAGGACCGGCTATTCTTATTACTGCGGCTCAGATCAAAATGATATTATTCAGGAACCAACGTCGCGAGATTGTCCGGCAGGCGGTCCTGCAATAAGCTATAAAAATTTTTCCGGGAACACGGTCAATTACCGGATTTTTGAAGGACGCATAGAAAAATTTGTCGATGGCATTTTTGTTGGCGCAATGACTTCTGAAAATATTATTGTTGATACCCTCACTTTTTATGTTGTTGGGTCTCCATCGGATGACGACTGGCAGCCCAGAGTGGCTATTGTGATAAAAGGGGAGGCGGGCAGTGGCAGGTCGATGTCAAAATTTAATTTGCAAACTACCGTTAGCCAGAGAAAAATAAATTTATGAAAAAACGCGGAGTAACGTTGCTTTTGGCAATATTTATATCAACGCTCGCGACTTCTTTGGGGCTTGGCATATTCGCGATTATTTTCGGCGAGCTTGGGATTTCCGGCGTGGCAAAAGAATCTTTAGTGGCTCTTTACGCTGCCGACTCCGGCGCTGAATGCGCTATTTATTGGGATATCAAACAGCAAGCTTTTTCAACAACGACCTCTTCAAGCATAAATTGCGCCGGCAGCGATTTTACTGTTGGCGGATCTCCGCTATCTATATTTGATTTAACTCTACCAAACGATTCTTGCGCGCATATTCAGGTTCAAAAAAGCGACGGCGGAACTACCGTGACTTCGTTAGGCAGCAACAATAGTTGCGACTCGGCTTCTCCGTCGCGCACAGTTCAGCGCGGCCTTGAAGTGACGTATTGATTAAATCTACCCTTTACGGCCTAGCAAGCGGACTTAATTTTGTCAAGTTTTTGGGGCTGGTTTGCCACTATGAATCAGAGTTGTTTTGCGCTAGAATTAAGTTAATCAAATGGCTCAAAAAGACAGCGAAACTAACTCCCAAAAAGTGGGGGTAGGGGGGGCAATAGGAACTGTATCTCCGCGAGAGATTGTTTTGGAGATGCAGGAGTCGTATTTGGATTACGCGATGTCGGTTATTGTCGCGCGCGCCCTGCCGGATGTCCGTGACGGTCTAAAGCCTGTGCACCGCAGGATTCTGTTTGCGATGAATGAGATGGGTCTTACGCATAGCGCCAAAACAAAAAAATCCGCAAATGTGGTCGGCGAGGTGCTTGGGAAATATCATCCGCACGGAGATACGGCGGTTTACGATTCTTTGGTAAGAATGGCCCAAGATTTTTCGCTGCGTTACCCGCTGATTGAAGGGCAAGGAAACTTTGGATCCATTGACGGAGATTCGGCTGCCGCAATGCGTTATACCGAGGCAAGAATGTCTGCGATTGCCTCCGAAATGTTAAAGGACATTGAAAAAGAAACCGTTAATTTTGTTTCGAATTACGATAATACAAAAAAAGAACCCGTTGTTTTGCCTGCGGCAATGCCGCAGCTGCTCCTAAATGGTTCTATGGGTATCGCGGTTGGAATGGCGACTAACATCCCGCCGCATAATCTTACGGAAGTCACGGACGCGACTTTGCATTTGATGAACCATCCAAAGGCGACGGTGGAGGAGCTTACAGAATTTGTAAAAGGCCCGGATTTCCCAACCGGCGGAATAATTTTTAATAAAAAAGAAATTTTACAGGCTTACGCAACAGGCCGCGGAGGCGTGGTGAACAGAGGAGAGGCAGAAATTTTAGAACGGAAAAACGGAGAGTGGCAGATTGTCATCACGTCCATTCCTTATCTTGTGAATAAATCCGAGCTTATCGTAAAAATGGCCGACTTGGTGCACTTAAAAAAATTGGAAGGGATAAGGGACATACGAGACGAGTCAGACAAAGAAGGGCTTCGCATCGCGATTGATTTGAAAAGGGATTCTTATCCGCAGAAAGTTTTAAACAATCTTTATAAACACACGGATCTGGAGCGGACGTACCATTTTAACGTGATCGCGTTGGTTGACGGCGGACTGCAGCCGAAAACGCTTTCTTTAAAAAGCATTTTAGAAGAGTTCGTTAAACACCGGCGCATTATCGTGGAGCGAAGAGCGCGGTTTGATTTGGCGCGCGCCGAGGAGCGGGAGCACATTCTTCTGGGATTGAAAAAGGCTTTGGAACATATTGACGCGGTTATAAAGACAATAAAAAGCTCGGATGACAGAGAAGATGCCCATAAAAATTTGATCAAAAAGTTTGATTTGTCGGACAAACAGGCAGCGGCGATTTTAGAGATGCGCCTTCAGACTTTGGCAGGACTTGAGCGGCAAAAAATTGAAGATGAACTTAAGGAAAAACAAAAACTCATCAAAGAATTGAAAGTGCTGTTGGGCGATCCGAAAAAAATTGACGAAGTGATTAAAAACGAACTTTCCGAGATAAAAAAGAAATACGGAGACGAAAGGAAAACTAAAGTTATTTCTGGCGCTGCCAAAATTATCTCGGCAGAGGACTTGGTTGCCGAGGAAGAAACTATTCTTATATTAACCCAAGGAGGATATGTAAAGCGCATAAAGCCTGATGAATACAGAGTGCAGAAGCGCGGCGGGAAGGGAGTGATCGGGGTTACGACCAAAGATGAAGATTTTGCATATGAATTTATCGGAGGAAATACGCACGATGATTTGCTCTTTTTTACGAATTTAGGAAAAGTTTATCAGACAAAAATGTATGAAATTCCGGAGGGCACAAGGCAGGCGAAGGGCAAGGCGATTGCAAACTTTCTTTCCTTGGCTGTGGATGAAAAAGTGACTTCGGTATTGCCAGTGCCCAAAACAAAGAAAGGGCAGTCTAGTTACGTGATCCTGTCCACTCAAAAAGGAGTTACCAAAAAAGTAAATTCCAAAGATTTTGAGGACGTTAGGCATTCCGGAATCCGCGCTATTAATTTGCAAAAAGGTGACACCTTGCGTTTTGCCCGCGTGGTTATGTCGGGAGAAGAAATTGTGCTTTCATCAAAATTGGGGCAGGCCATTCGTTTTAAAGAAAAAGACATCCGAGCCATGGGCAGGACGGCGCAGGGCATTCGCGGGATGAGGCTTAAGAGTAAAGACGAACTGGTTGGAATGGATATACTCCCGCAATCTGCGAAAAAATTGGAAATTTTGTCGGTTTCGCAATTGGGTTACGGCAAGAAAACGCTGATTTCGCAATATCGTTTGCAAAAGCGCGGCGGCTCTGGAGTTAAAACCTGCAAGGTTACATCCAAGACCGGAAATTTGGTTTCCGTACAGGTTGTTAAAGACGATCAGGAAGAAATTATCGCAATTTCAAAAAAAGGCCAGGTCATCCGCGCGCCGCTTTCGCAAATCCCCTCGCTTTCCCGCGCCACCCAAGGCGTTAGGATAATGAAATTAAACTCCGGCGATTCCGTCGCCTCGGTGACGCTGCTGTAAAAAAGAAAAAAGCCAAGAGTTATTGTTTCTTAGCTGACATATTAAAAAAAGGAGATTTGAATACAATGTACAGCGCAGTCATGAATAGTACAAAGGTCATCAATTTGTACCCAAGAGCAATGTTGAATATGCGGTACGGATGTGTTAGGCTTTGTTTATGCTAAGCGATTCGCAATTGAAGTTTCTATCGGATGTGTCGTTGATGACAGGACAAGTTTGTTTGGCATCGTTAGTGATTCCATACTTTATTTCTCAATTCAATGCAAGCTTTTTATTGCTCGGTATTATATTAACAGCAAGTTCTTGGTTAGTCGGCTTGCTTATTATCAGAAACGTTAAAAATATTTAACTGCTATGTACACATTTTATTTGATAGTTGCCATAGCGCTGCTCGCAATTGCAATAGCGGCCTACCCGACTCTGCGTAGCCGCAACAAGTAGCCTCGTCGCCTCGGTAACGTTGCTGTAATTTATAACGACATCGCAAGTCATTAATGATCCGCTTGGCTGTGGCAAGAAATATAAAAAGTGCCATGGGGCGTGAGCGACAGGCGATAAAAAAAGCCCGCAGTGGGGCTTTTTAGTTTTCTTGATCCTGGACGCATTTGACTTTTACGTGCTTAGCTTCCGCGCTTTCAAAAACAAACTTTTTAGCTTCTTCGCACGATTTTTTGTTGCGAAATTCTCGGAATGTTACGGAACTGACTCCTTCGGATCCGCCGATGCCGCTTGCGAACATAAGGCTCACCACAATTAAAACCCACATATCCACACCTACTATCTCTCTTGGCATGATAATATAAAAACATGAGCGATGCAAAAAATATTATTTTGAAAGACGGAGCCCAAAGCGGGGCTTTTTTCACTTCGTCCTCCGAAGCCTTGGCGAAGGAGGATCGCCGAGGATTGCGAATGCAACGTTATTTCACCAAAGAAGGTGTCCATCCATATGATGAAATTGAGTGGGAGAAGCGTGTTGCCAAGATAACTTCCGCAAAGGGCGAAACGATTTTTGAACAAAAGGACGTTGAGGTGCCGAAATTTTGGTCGCAGACCGCAACAGATATTGTGGCAGAGAAATATTTTAAAGGACATATTGGCAAGCCAGATAGAGAATGGTCCGCAAAACAGTTAGTTG
>MFHO01000005.1:0-905 GCA_001778635.1 Candidatus Giovannonibacteria bacterium RIFCSPHIGHO2_02_FULL_45_13
CCAGAATCATCAAAACTATCCAGCGAGACATTAAATGTTACCGGGCCTGCGATAGAGGCGCCAGATGGAGAGCGGGAGTAATTTACCGCCGCCAGCGCCGGCGCCGCGCCGGTGATGGAAAAAAACATAACGGCCAATAAAATTTTTAAAAGTTTTTTTGTCATTTCTTGCTTAATTTATTTATCCACATTGTGCTATTGACACGGCTATTCTATTTGCTATAATGGCATTACAAATGGCTTCGGCCTCGCCCCGCTTCGGCGGGGAGAACGAAATTCCGTTAAAGCATGTCTTTAACGGTTTTTCTTGTTTTATCAAACAAAACCTTATCAATAATGCCGACTTTATTGATTAACCGCTTGGTGTCTATTAATCTAACCTGCGAAATAATGGCAAAAGCGTCTTTTCCATCTACTTTTCCAGCTGCTATATGATATGGATTTTTCTTAGTGGAAGTAGTGAGCGGGACAATCAAACAAACTTGCCTGCTGAATCCTTTTAGTATAAGAACCGGCCTCTCGTTGTCTTTGCCAGTACCATCCTGCTCAAAACCGATATTAACTCCGAGAGAACACCACCAAACCTCGCGGGCGCCGTAAAGCTTTGCAAGCCCATTTTTATGAATATTCTTTTTCCTGCCGTTCCAGCCATCAAAATCCTTCAAATTTAACATAAATTTTTTAAAAATCTTTTTTCGTTGTTGATAAAAACCATTTTACCTCCAAAAAATGTTAATCAGAGCGCGAAATCCGCCAACGACCTGCGCCAGCTTCCGTAAAAGCAAAGGCTCCAAATCAATTCCTCCTCCTGTTCCTCCCCCCGGCCCGGTGCCTCCGCCCTGCTGTCCGCCGCTCTCGTCTCCGCCTGTAGGAGTTCCACCGCTCTGCCCTGTCCCTCCGAAAACG
>MFHO01000005.1:930-4786 GCA_001778635.1 Candidatus Giovannonibacteria bacterium RIFCSPHIGHO2_02_FULL_45_13
ATGCGTCGCTTGAGCGACAGATCCGGTTGGAGTTATGTTGATCTTGCTCACGGTGCCAGAAGCTGTAATATTGGAAGTCGTAAGCCCGAAGGTCATCTGGTCTCCGGTATTTACGCTCGTAAAATTGGCGCGTAAAATGTAGTTTTTTGAGGTTGTAGTCGCGGCAAAAGGAGTAGAAAAAGTGATTGTGCCGGCCGTGCCGGAAATGGAAACCTCTCCGGTTCCGCCTAGCGCGTAGTCGCCGTCGTCAACCGAGCCATTATTGTTTGCGTCAACATAAAGATTGGCGTTAGTAACATTTGCGGAAACAAATCCGCCGACATTTGAAAGCGAGATAATAGGAGTATTAGAAGCGTTCTCGCCGGTTGGTGTGAATTTGAATCTGAAAACATCCTGATTAGTTAAAGAGGTGCTTCCTTGATCAAACGTGTTCGCTGGCTGATTGGAATTATGCGCTCCCAAAGCGAGTTTTCCGTAAATTGCCACATATTTCAAAGTGTCCTGCGCGTTTGCAGAGATGTCATTGGCGCCGTTGAGGAATAATTGCAAAGCGGTTGAAGACGCATTCGCCGCGCTGAAAGTGGTGAACCGGAGACCGGAGATTGTAAGAACGTCTCCCGAACTAAAATCGGAAATTACGTCAATTTTTGCAACCGAATTTCCTCCTTCAAAAGTTACACAGCCGCAAGCCGCGATTTTCGCGGAAGAAGACGCCGTGCCTCCGAAAATCGCGTCCGTTTTCGTCTGGTCCCAAAGCATATTGACCGTTGAAGTCGCAATCGCAATCCGCAAGTCTCCAGTCGCGTCAGTCGCGTTAATTGCTCCTGTGCCCGCTCCTGCGGTTACAGTAAGCTGGCTCATGGCAGTTGCAGCTTGATTTACCTCAAACGTCTGGTCTGCGGACGAAGTTGCTGTTGCGGCAACATCCGTGACAAAATCCCAGCACTCGTTATTTCCAACATCAGTGTTGTTGCCGCCTGTCACATCAATGTTGCCCGCATCGCTGCATGCATCCGAATCCTGCACTCTGGCGAACTGAACAGAACGGGTTCCAGTCGCGTACACATTCCATTGCGTTCCCGGAGCGCCTGAAAAAAGATTGATTGCTGTATTGGCGGCTCCCCCGTTTACTATTAAGTTGGTCATTGAAGAAGTCGCCCCTGCCGCGAACTCCACTTTGGCATTAGCTGTAGAAACATAGAAATTCTTTGTTGTTGAAGCGGCGGAAGAGAAAGTCGTGCTTGCGGAGCTGTTGATTATCTCAAGATTATAAAACGCCGAAGTTCCGGTCGCCGTGCCGCTTATCGTTTGCGCCGAAGTTCCGCTGAACGTGGTCGTCCCGTTGCCGGCGGAAAGGGTCCCAAAGTTGGTGTAGTTGCCGGCTATTGAAAGAAGTGTTGGAGCAGATACAGTTCCGGAGGCGCCGCCCTGAATCGTCCAGTGAGTTGTTGAAGCGTTTCCGGAAAAAGTTTTTGCGCCCGCGTCGGAGAAGTCAATATTGTTAAACGCGGAGGAGCTTGTCGCGCCGGAAATAATTTGCCCGCCCGTGCCGTTAAAAAATGTCTTCCCGGAATTATGCGTGAATGTCCCATAATTTGTGTAATCTCTGCCTATGTATAATGAAGCAGTTGCCCCTGGGGCCGTGAACGATCCGCCGGCATTGATAAGGAAGGCGTTGGTTGAAGTCGCGTTTCCTCCCGCTGTTACTGCGTTCCCCGCGCCATTTACAATCTCAACATTGGCGCCGTAAGTACGTGCTGGCGCGGTAATTGCGCCTCCAGATGCGTCAAAACTTGCGTTGGAATTTAGCGCTCCTGTGCCAGTAAGATTGGAATGTTTGATGGTTGTTGTGCCAGAGCCGCTTACGGTTCCGCCAATCGCCAGAGTTGAAGTTGAAGTGTAAATTCTCCCCGCGCCGACCGTCAGCGCGCCATTATTTATAATAGTAGTCGTCCCCACTGTTAAATCACTTCCAGAAAGCGTGTATGTCCCATTCGTCTGCAAAGCGCCCACCGTTCCACCTCCTGTGAGCGTCGCGCCGATTCCGTTTAAAATCACCGGCTGCTGCTGGGGATAAATAGTGCCGGAAAGCGTGGCGTTGCCGGTTGTTGAAGCGGTTGATCCTAAAGTAATTGCTGAACCCGAAAGCACAAGAGCTCCAGTCGCCGAAACTGTGCCAACAGTAGTAATCGTCCCCGAAAGAGTAAGATTGCCAAACTCTTGAGAGGCGGAAGTCAAAGTTTTGCCGGTGCCGTTCATGGTAAAAGTGTTGCCGGAACCGGCAGTAAAAGTTCCGTTGGTGAAATTGACATTTCCTGAAACCTGCCAAGTATTCGCGGATGCTCCTGTTAAAATCGTGCCGCCCGTTGTAAGGAAGGAAACATCGCCTGAAATTGTGGCGGCCGCAGAATTAATTGAGCCATTTAAAGTAGCGCCTACTCCCGTGTTTTGGATCATAAGATTTTTAGAAATTGTGTGCGTGCCAGAAAGCATTGTAACGGTGCGAGGAAGCCCTCCAGAGTTAAAAATTTTAACTCCCCCGCCGTACGTTCTTTGCGGCATATTGATGGAATCGTTAGTTGCGTCAAAACTGACGTTGGAATTAAGCGTCCCAGCGCCGGTAAGGTTTGAATGTGTGATAGTAGTGGTACCGCCGGAATCATCTAGTGTCCCGGATACGGCAAGTGTTGAGGTTGAAGTGTAAACTCTTCCGGAGCCAATGGTCAGCGTCCCGCCAGAATTTATTGTTGTCGTGCCAACAGTGAAATCGGCTCCGGAAAGAGTCGCGCTTCCAGTAACATTGAGCGCTCCGAGCGTTCCGCCTCCTGTTAAAGTTTTTGAGGTTCCGGAAAGTATAAGCGGAAAATCCCGCCCGTCAAGCGTGCCGGAGATTGTTGCGTTTCCGGCTGCGGTTAACGAATTGGTTTGCGCGGTATAAGTCCCGGAAACTTCCACATTATTAAATATTTCACCACCGGAATTTAAAGTTTTAGATGTGCCGGTGAAATAAACAGTCCCCGAATTATGAGTAAAAGTGCCGGAGTTTGAGAAATTGTCAGACACCGAAAGCAATGATGGCGCTGTCACGCTTCCTGCAGAAATAGTAAAATCCGTCGTTGAAGCGTTGTCTCCAAATGTCCATCCTCCAGAAGAGCCGTTAAAGGTGACACCTCCAAGAGTTGTTAATGGAGAAGTTGTGGCGATAATCATTTTGCCTGAAGTCGTAGCGTTGAATGTCGTTGTTTGCGCGCCCGGATTAAAAATGGAAGTTGAGCTTGCGTTTAAGGAGCCTGCCAAAGTCAAAGCTCCGCCTAAAGTCATAATTGAAGAGGTGGCATTAGAATTTTGCCCAGCCCCGACAGGAAGCAGCAAACTCCCATCAACTCCATTCCCGGAAGGGCCGTTGCCATGAATTGTTACGGCTCCTGCCGGAGCAAACTCCGAGCCGGGCGCGACATAGAGTTTATTTCCAGCTTTTATCTCAAGCGCCCCACTATTAGCAAAGTACGACACATCTGAGTTGTTGTCGCCGTCATATTTTGCAAAATCTACGATTGTGGTTGAAGTCGCTCCTGTCCCTTCGTGTTTTGAAATGACTCTGTCTTTGTAAAGATCAAAATTGGTTATCTTTGAGGTATAAACGGTGGACGACGCTTTGTTTACCGTTACTGCTTTTTGAGCCTGCCCGCTAAGAAACGCAATCATCGGAGTGCCAGTCGCAAAGCCGTATGTTGACTCATCGCCGCTCGGTAGGCGGAACCCCCAAAATCCGGTTCCAGGCGCAGTTGTTGTGGAATAAACTCCCGGAGTGCTTGTTGCAATAACAAGCCTGATAGTATCACCCCCGCTTGTGTCC
>MFHO01000005.1:4822-15813 GCA_001778635.1 Candidatus Giovannonibacteria bacterium RIFCSPHIGHO2_02_FULL_45_13
ATTTCTATGTGAAAAATTATCCTGACCGTGCCGGTTGCAGCAGTGGCGCCCAAACCGGTGCTTTCTCCCGATCCTCCTCCTCCGCCGCCATACTCTCCCGCAACAGGAGGGCTTCCGCTTCCGCTTCCGGTTCCTCCTGTACCACCGTCTCCTCCATCGCACCCGGTGCCTCCAGCTCCGCCACTAGTCCCGGGACTTACGCCTGCGTTGCCGTCTTGCGTACTGCAGCCGCCTTCTCCTCCTCCTCCGCCCTGCCCGGTGTTGTGATTTTTCCCTGTTCCGCCACTGCCTCCGGCCCAAGTGATATTACCAATGCTTGTTGTTGCAGACCCGCCAATAGGTCCCGGAGGCGGGGAGCCAGTAGACTTACATCCTCCCAATCCGCCTTTTGCCAAAAGAGTGGTTGAGGCAATAGCCATGCTTTCGCCGCCGTCTGTTCCGCAACTGCCGGATGATGGCCCGCCGGCGCCGGCGGCACCGGCGGTAATGGTATATTGCGTGCCCGGAACCACGTTAATATTAAATGTCTTTGCATAAGCTCCGCCGGATCCACCGCCGGCGCCGTCCGCAGTTATGCCTTGTCTGCCGCCTCCGCCTCCTCCGCCGCGCACTTCTGCATCAATCGAAACAACGCCCGCAGGAGCAGTCCATTTCTGCGAAGAGGTAAATGTGACGCTGTCAGCCCTTGCTATCAAAATATTTATTACAAAACCAAAAATAACCAGCCAAATAAGAACTAAGGTTTTTTGAAAACTTTTTTTCATATTTATCGGAGGTCGGACCTCATATAATTCTGTGGATAACGGGGTTGACATGATTTTGGTGGGTGATATTATGACTACATATTTGGCATTCGCCACGACTCCGCCCTAAAAGGGCGGAGGTCTATTTATGAAGGTCTAAAAAGGCCTTTTTGACATTATTATAGTCAACACTGTCAACCTTTCCGACCCTCTCCTTTAATCTTTTGTAATTAATAATTCTTGATTGCGACAATATTGCTGTCTGCTTTTTCTTATTATGAGTAAAAGCAAAATACCAAGTACCTTCCTTGCCTTTGGTTGTCAGGGGTAGAGCCAAAAAGGAAAATCTGTCATATTTTTTCAGGATAATAACGGGTCTGGTGAACGCGTCTCCTTTTCCGTTCATTTCAGTTCCAACATTCTCTCCAAAATAGCTCCACCATATTTCACCTTCTTTAAAAAGCGGCGGCTTATGCTCTTTGCCATGCAGTTTCTCCTTTAGTTTTATCCAATCTAAAAATCTTTTAATGATTGTAATCATAATCTAATGATATCAAAAGGCGTTGAGTAAGTATTCGCCGCCCGAGCGTTATTTATCCCCGCCGACAACCCGTAAAAAATCCAGCCGAAAGCAAGAACGAAAACAAATATTTTTTGAAAAAGTTTTTTCATATTTATCGGAGGTCGGACCTCATATAATTCTGTGGATAACGCTGTTGACATGGTTTTTGGATTTGCTATTATAGAGCTAATCACGCCCCTCGAGCAATCGGGGGGACATTTAGTTTATAAATCCATAAGATTCTCTAATTCTATCTTAAAAACGCCTTTTTTCATTGCCTGGATTTCTTTACCGAGATGGCCTGGTGTATATACGACAATAACCTGCTTTTTTAGCTCAATTAGCAATTTATACAAAGGCTCGTAGTCTCCGTCGCCTGTCAAAAAGACAAAGCTTGCGGCATTATTTAAAATTTTATGAACATCAATACAGGTTTCCATATCAAAATCGCATTTTCTGCGGTAAATTTTTTGCCCGTCAACTTCTGCAATTAAAATATATTTCACTGGCTTGGTTATGACTTTATATCCAATTTTTCTTGTCTCGCTTAGAAATTTTTTTGATTTTGGGTGATCATCTTCGCCAAAATAAAAGCCGATATCCACGATCTCTGCGTAACTTTTCAAATAATCAAATAGTTTCTTTGGGTCAATGCTGCGCTTCAGAGATTTTTTCCATCCATACACATTCGCCCAATCAATAAAAACCGCGGTCTTGCCCTTCAGAACTAGACGCTTGAGATTTTTTTTGTTCATTTTTGAAAAAGTTTTTTCATATTATCAGAGGTCGTACCTCATATAATTCTGTGGATAACGCTATTGACATGGTTTTTGGGTTTGATATAATGGGTTTACAAGTGGCTTCGGCCTTACCCCCGCAAGGGGGAGAACAGAAAATGGCTCTTAAAGCAGGTCTTTGAGGGTCTTTTTCAATTCCGTAAAAACTTGTTTATTCATAAATCCGACCTTCTCGACTAAACGTCGTGTGTCAATAATGCGCATCTGTGAAAGCAATGCGGATGCTTGTTTCCCCTGCACATCTCCGACTAAAATTCGAAGAGGATGTTTTTGTTTTGAAGCGGTCAACGGCAGAACTAGACAAATATTAGGTCCGAATGCGCGCACGATAACAACTGGACGAAGAAACAAGCGCCCGCTGCCATCTTGTTCAAAGCCAACATTGGCACCTAGGCGGCACCACCAAATTTCACGCACCGTGTATAGGCGGGACTCTTCGATGTGCGTTTCCTTTTTCACCGTATTCCATTTGTCAAAATCCTTGTTCATGTTGTGTGATTTTATTATAATTATAGCAAAATTTTACGCTTCCAGCCGAAAGCAAGAACGAAAACTATTATTTTTTGAAAAAGTTTTTTTGTCATATCATAAAATTTTATTTCCCATTTCTCCCATTTCTCCCATTTCTCCCATTTCTCCCATTTCTCCCATTTCTCCCATTTCTCCCATTTCTCCCATTTTCACCACCCTCCCGTTTTCCAAGCGCGTAAGCCCGTGGCTTTCCAAAAATTCCTTGTACCATTCCTCGTGTCCCTTCTTTTCCTCTTCCCTTTTCCGCATTTTATCCCGTTCAGGCAAAGTCCTTTCATCCTCCATTTTTTCAGCAAGCGATCTTTGCAAACGATCCAAAAGAAAATTTAATTCTTTCGCCCGCATTTTGAGTTGCAAAACCGGCAGCAACGCGGCGTCCAACGGATAAAACGGAATTTTCTCAATGTCCCCAATCCCGCCCCTTTCTCCCATTCCCCTTCCTCCCATTCCTCCCATTTCTCCCATTTCTCCCTTTTCTCCCCTTCCTCCCATTTCTCCCTTTTCTCCCATTATCCCCCTTAATCCTTTTAGCTCTGCGTAAAACCCTTTCCAAATGTCATTGCAATCCTCTTCAAGCTCCGCGTTCGCCGCGATTGAAAAACCAAGAAATTCATAATACTCGCGCGTCGTGTTTCTTTTCCATCCCTCAACGATGTTTTGTTTTACTGACCTGGCGGAACGGTCCATTTGGTCGGCGAGCGCGGTGAGAGTTTTTGTCTTTGGAAATTTTTGTGTTAACTCCGCGCACGCGCCCTGCATCTCCTCAGCTTTTTTATAAACCAGCAAATTGCGGTATCCGTATGGATTTTTTGATTGTTTTAAAACCATAATGGGAATAAAGGGGCTAAACGGGATAAATGTTTGAACATTCATGATTTATAAATTGTGGATGGCTCGCTAATTTTTAAGCAAATTATTAATTTGTTCTTTAAGCATTGGCAAGTCGTCTTTTACGGTTTTCCAAACCATTTTTAAATCAACCCCAAAGTATTCATGAATCAATTTATCCCTCATTCCCGCCCACTGGCGCCAAGGAGTTTCCGGATGCGTGTTTTTTAAATCATCAGGCAAATTTTTGATGGCCTCCCCTATAATTTCAAACTGGCGGATAACTGCATTTTGCGTCCTAGAATCTGCAAAAAATGCTTCTTCCGATACGCCAGCCAAATACTTTTCAACTTCGCTAATGCTTTCCTGGATGTGCTCAAGAAATATTTTTGGATCTTTCGTCATAAAATCGGAACGGCTTCTTTAAAAATAATGTCTTTAAGCAGGCGATGCACAGACCGGTAAGTAATAACATCAACCTTCTTATGCAACACATCCTCCAGCGCAAATTGAAGCCCCACCAAATCCAACAAACTCTTTTCCTTGCCAAACTCCACCAAAATATCCACATCGCTTTCCGGAGTCGCTTCTCCGCGAACAATGGAGCCGAAAAGCGCCGAACGCGAAACATCATGTTCGCGCAACACCGGTACAATTTTTTCTTTAATTTGTTCTATATCCGTATCCGCTCGCATAGCTTTATTTTACCATTTCCAGCCTCAAAAGGCGGTGTGGATAATTCCACACTACTAATTACTAATCATTACGAATCTACTAATAATTCAATTAGTAAATTAGTAAAAATAAGTAATTAGTAGGATTATAAATCCTTACTAAACCTTAATAAAATAGGCTCAGTTTATGGCGTTAAGCAATTCTTTTGCATCTTGGCGTTCTGGGTTGAGTTTTAATGCTCTACGAAGTGTCTTTTCGGCTTTCTCGCGTTCACCAGCGTTTTTATATGCCATGCCCAAAAAACTGTATGCCTCTGCCGTTTTGTATCCGGCCGCAATCCCTTTTTCAAAATAAAGCGCCGCCAAACTGGGATTTTTGTCAAATTCCAAAAGTCCCAGCGCTATCCAAACCCTGCCCTTGTCCGTCCATCTTGCTACCACCCGCAAAAAAACCTCGGCGGCCAAATCCTTTCTGCCCACTAAATTAAAAGTGTCTGCCGCGGCCACTTGGTCTTCAAAATTTTGCGATTCCAAAAGAAATTTTAATTTCTCTGCTGCGTTTGCAGGAGTAATCCGCAACTTATTGATAACTTCGCGATTTTCTTCATTATTTCGCAAAAAAATTGCGGCGTACGAATCGGAGTATACAAGCGCCCATTTTGGGTCAGCAATTCTTCTGTATTTAAATTGGTTTACCGCAAGATCTTCGCTATACTGATACAAAAATATTGCATTGAATTTATGCTTATCAAAAATCTCCCGCCATTTATTCTCTTTGCGAAATGCCGGCGCGTAAACGTCCTCAAAAAAAGACGCGGAATACGCTTCTGGCCGGTTATCAACAAAAACTTTTTCTTGCGGATAAAAATAATAAATAAGGTAACTTCCGATATCGAAATCGTTAAAAATCGGGCCTTTTAACTTTTGTTCTTTAAAAAACTCCGCCGCGTCATCAGACTGCCGCGTAAGCCCGATGCCAAATTTATTGTAATTTGAAAACCCGCCGGAGGCTCCTAAAAAAATAAGGTATGCGAGAAGTAGAGCAAATAAAGCTCCAAAAAAAACGTTTATTTTTTTTCTTACAAAGTTTGCGCGGAAATTGCATGATACTATCGGCAAAAAAAACAAGCCGAAAAGCGGTATAAGCCTTAGCATTTTTATGCCGCCGGCGGTAACCGCAATGCCTGCCAAAAAATTAAAAACAGGCTTGTTCTTTAAATTGAATAAAAAGCTAAGTGCCAAAAGAAGGGCTGACAATTGAAAAACCGTGATTGAAATGTTGTCCAGCGGCGGCCGTGATCTCAAAAAATAGGACAGCGGCTGGTTCTCGCTTATCTCAACGCCGTAATTATTTAAAATCCCAAGCGGATATAAAGCTCCCGCAACACCGCTGGGGTTGAGCAAGTTTACTGCCAAAAGAGCCGCAAAAAGAACAGCCAGTTTTCTGATAAGCGCGTCATCGCGCAAATTTTTATAATTTAATATTATTTTCTCAAGCAAAAAACCAGCGACCAGCATGGGGCCAGCTATAAAAAATATATGCGTATTGACCCATAATATCTGCAGCGGAATCAGCCAATAAATTTTGTTGCTCTCCGGCTTCTCTTTCAAATCAATTAAAAAATAGAGAAAAGCCGCAATAAAAAAATAGCTGAATATTTCCGGCCGCAAATCCGTTCGTTCTCTTAAAATAAGGATTGTTGGAATGGAAAAAATCGCAACTAGCCAAAAATCAGCTTTTTTGGTTGAGGCGAGAAACAAAAGCCCAAACGCCGCAAACAAAATAATAATCTTAAAAATGACGAGCCATTCCCAGCCAACAGCTTGATGCAGTAAATAAAAAATTATTCCCGCGAGCCAGTGATGATTAATAAATGGATAATCAGGCTCGGTATAGGAATAGACATTTGAATAAAGAACGTCAAAGTTTCCTTGCAAAATCATCTCGCCGTTTTTGACGTGCCTAGCTATGTCGTCCGCCGCCGGCAGTTGTATTTTGTGCGCCAAAAGCGAGCCGTAAAAAGCCAGGATTAGAGTGAGAACGGCAATTTTTAAAATTTTATCTTTCGTGGCGCAATTTGTTTCATAAAATTTCATTGGCGGCGCGAATCTACTTCTTCGTAAACCATCTTCGCCACTGTCACGATTGCGTCAGAAAGCTCGTTGAAATCATCCCCTTTTGTGAAAACGCATAAAAGATATGGGTTTCCGGGGTAATACACAATGCCGCAATCGTGAAGTTGGGTTATATCCCCCTGCTTTCTTTCGCTAAACTTATGAGCGATAGGGATGTTTTTGGGAACTCCTTTTCTTAAGCCGCCTTCGTAATCGGCGCGCGCCAGATACTCAAGGGCCTTTTCCGAAACTTCTTTGGATAAATATGAAGCGTTGTACAAAAGCCGAAAAATGGAAGAATATGTCTTTGTTGAAAGAGTGGCGAGCTTCAAATCGTCTCCCGGAGCAACCATGCCCAACTCATTATATGTTTCTAGAATGAGATCATCATCTGGCGATAGCATTGTTAAATATTCAAACAGCAGGTTATAAGCACGATTATCGGAATAGGCGGCCATTCTGAAAATCAGTTCATCAATTGTGTAAGGCTTATCCAGCTCCAATATTTTTTCAGAAGAAATGGTTTGAATACGATCTAGAGCCAGCGATGCGCTGTTGTAAACAAGCTTTTGCGCGAGCAGAGACGGTTCGTCTTCCGCGAGTTTAAAGTAAGCGAGCATTAACGGCATTTTAAGCAAACTTGCGGGGATAAATTTTTCGCGGTCATTGATGCCGAATGTGGGCCCATTCTCAAGGTCTCGGAAAAATACCGCGACTTCCTCGGTTTTGCCTTCTCTTTTCCAGACATTTATTTGATCCGCAAGTTTATTTTTGAATGTAAGATACAATTTCTTGCTTATCACCGGCTTGCTTTCGCAGTCCAGCGCCTGATTCAACCATTGATAATCGGCCGCGCATTTGATTGCCGCTGGTCTGGCCATTAGCCATCCGATGCCAGCGCCCAATATAAAAACCGCTGCGGCAATAAAATATGAATTTTTAATCTTTTTCATATCGGGTCAATAACATTTACTGTTCTTGTTGCCGTCCCGGTATTTCCCGCTTGGTCGACGGCCGTGTATATAATAGTATGCGTGCCTGCTTGGCGGCCCTCTTTATCATGAAAACGATATTATCGTTGGCGTTTTCGTATCTGATTTTTATGCGCGGGTGGTGCGCTTGCCAAACGCGAAATACCTCATCTGCAAACGCCTGTCCGACCGTTTCTACTCCTCTAAAATCCAAAATAATCTCATGAAATTTGTCCAAGCCGCTAAGCACTCTTCGCGCCTGCGAGCGGGAAATATAAGATTCTCCCATTTTATAGAGCTTCACAATCACGCGAGTTTTGCCGAATTCAAAAGAATCTCCGGAAAATTCCCTGAAAACTTTCGCGAGACTGCGCTTGGATTTAATTTTTATGAAAAAAGAAACCTTGGTGCCAATGACATTTTTTATATCTTTTACAAAAACGTCGGCGGCGATGTTGTCAAAAATCAATTTCTTGTTTGAACTTTTAAAAGTCAGGATATCAGCCGCTTTTGACGTAAAAAAAATGCCTTCGCCGGTATGCTGTTTTGGAGCCGTGGTTTGTTTCCCTTTAAGCAAATCTTGAATTGCCTCAAGCTCGCTCTTCAGCTTTTTTTTCCGCATTAAATTATTGAATATGCCAATGCCGCGATCAACAACGTCAAAACCGATAAAATCCCGCTCTCGCCTTGCCGAGACCTCAATGCTTTTGGAGCGCGAATGTTCTATCGCGTTGTTAAGCATTTCAGTAAAAGCGTAATCTAAAATGCCGGAAATGTTTTTAGGAAGCTTTAAAAAAATTCCGCTCTCCCGTTTGATTTCATCCAAAACGGCGTCTTCCGAGAGATTTTTATTTTTTAATATTCTGCGCGCGCGCAAAATTTTTCTCTTTTCCGCAACAATTTCCGTTCCGTGCGCAAAAACATAGCGGGCTTGATTGGCCCGGCCCATCCGCAGAATTTTGCCTTCGTTCTGCAGTTCCTGCAAAAAACGGCTGATGTAGGCGCGCGAAAAACCAGTTTCTGATACGATTTCGGAAGCGCGCGCCCTTCCCGCTTTGGCCAGTTTTTTTAAGATAAAATTCCTTACATCCATAATCAATTAGTTGACAACTTTAGTGTAGTCTAAAAAATAAAAGTTGTCAACAAGTTGTAAACTTACTCACTTGGGAGCTCGGCTTCCAAGTTCACAACATTAACTATCCGTTCCGCGGTCGCCGTATTTCCGGCTTGATCGGTTGCTTTATATATAATTGTGTGAGTTCCGGTTTGTGAAGTATCTATCGTAAGCCCATCGCCCTGCAAAAGTTCGAGACCTCCGTTCAAAGAAGCGGTGTATCCCAAATTTTGATTTACGTTGTCCTCCACGGTAACTCCCATATCCGAATAAGCCGCGCCGATTTCTATTGCGGCCGGATTATTTCCTAAAATTGTGATGGTGGGAGGTGCGGTATCCGCCGGAGAAGAGGAAGCCGAGCTTCCACTTGGAAGCTCGGCTTCCAAGTTACTAACCGGCGCGATACCTCTTTGTTCCAAAAGTGCTTTCAATTCTTCCTCCGTGATGCAAGTCTGTCCGATGCAAAGTTTTTCCGTCTGTATTTCTTTCACGGTAAGTTTCCCATTTTCATCAATTGACCAGTTTCCATTCGCGGAAAGTATTGAACGCGCGTTTATAACGTCCGCCTCCTTTAGATCAATGAAGAATCCTTTTTTCAGCTCTCCGGTTTTTTGATCAACCGACCATAATGGTTTATTCGCGTCGTTCGCGAAATAATCGTAGGCGGCTACATCCAGCTTGGAGTGAGAACGCTGGACGAAAACGAGAATGCGCGGCACACTCGAAACTGACTCCTCAACATCGCCTTCCGGGAAAACACTCGGTGTTTGCGGCCCACCAACACCGAGTGTTGAGGAGGAAGGCAATGTTTTCTCCTTACTCTTCGCCACTCCTTCTTCATCTATATAATCCACTCCCCCGCCGTGGTCTTTATAACTATCATAAGTGCTCGCGGAGCCGCTAGTACCGTCCGCCAGCTGGCGGAGATTTATTTTTTGTTTGATTTCACTCCGGACGATCTGCGAATCTCCGGCGCTCGTCCCGATGCCGGACGGCGGATCCCAGTCTTCCAACGCATACCCTATTACCGGATCTCCAGGCCGAGCGCGCATCGCAAAACCTTTCTCCGAAGCTGATGTCAGTTTGTCGCCCAATTTAATCGGCCCATTCTCCAAAGAAATTTTTACCGGAACTCTTCCGGAAAGAGCAATCGGATAAACTTGGTAAGACGGATTGGCAGCCGCGTCTTCTTCATATTGCGATCCCAAAATAAACCCTGGCGCTGAAGATACAATGCCCATGAGCGCCGGGGCCCCGGCCTCATCCGCTATGCCGACAAAAGAATGTTTGCCGTCCGCGCTTGGTTTTATGCGCACCAAATCACCAGGTTCCAGAACTTCATCCGAGAAATAATTTTCCGCAAGGTCGGAGGGATTAGTAACAATCAATCGGCCAGCAATTTGGCCCGTGGTTGATGCGTTGCAAGAGCCGTCGTTATCAACGCAAAGTCCTCCAAAAGGTATGGCGAGCCCGGCCTGGTACACTCCGTTGCCTAAAGTCGTGGAGCCGGTGTTAGTCATGAGCACCGTGACAGAAGTCCCGCTCGCGAACCGCAGGAAATTGCCAGTGAATGAACTGCCACCCATTCCCAATTGCATGTTGATGCCAGTGCCGGAAAATATCTGCGTACCCTCTTGATAGAAAGACACCAAATCCGCCGTGGTTGAAGTTGAAGTGTAAGCCTTTAAAGCTACTCCTGTAGAAGTTCCTTGGTTTTCCGCGTAGACTCCGGCCGGTATCAAATTACCTGCGGCCGTGCCTGTGGTTACGCCTTGAATGCCGAATGTTTTTCCGAAAGCCAGAAGACCGGTGTTTACGCCGTCAGCGTTAGTTCCGCGATTGGCCTGCACCTCAATCGCGCGCACTAGTTGGCTATTTCCGAATCCTGAAGTGTTATCAATCATCCTGAACAACAGTCCTTCGCTTGTTGCAACTGCGGAGTTCGCGACTGTTGTTATGAACCTGTTTGCAAATGCCGCTCCGGAGCCGTGCGAAAGCAAAGCGTTTCCGTAAAGCGCGGCGACTCCGTTGGCAGCCGAAGTTGAGCCGTCAAGATTTAGAACCGCAGTTTTAGTGCTTGTACCGATTCCGATGCCTCCGGCAAATGATGACATATTGGTTGAAGTGGCATTTAACCATCCGAAAGTTGGAGTCGTTGAGCCATAAAAATTATGCACCGTGCCGGCAGAAACGATGCTTATCAAATCGTTGGTTGCAAATGTCTGTGTTCCTCCGGAAAGTCCGTTGAGCGAAGTGATGGCGGTTGTCAAAGCGCATGTCCCGCGTATAGAGAAGCATCCGGTGAGAACATCGATGCCCGAACCGAAGGTGGAGGTGGCAGTATTAGAAATGTTGATTGTGTTCGCTCCGGTGTTGCCTAAAGCAAGGATTGTTCCCGGAGAAGTCGTCCCTATTCCAAGGTTGCCTGTGTCAGCAAATCTTCCTGCTTCGGTAAGAAGTCCTGATCTCAAGGTAGAGAACAGCAAGTCCCCTTTCCCTGTATTGAAGTTCTGGGTAAGGAGGGAAGTGATGGCGGAGGTTGTGGTAGCTCCATCGCTTCCTACGGCTCCCGTTGATTGGAATGAGACTCTGACTGCTGTCGTTGTGGCTGAAGCGAAGTTGGCAACGATGAGCGGGGTTGAAGTTGCTCCGGAGA
>MFHO01000006.1 GCA_001778635.1 Candidatus Giovannonibacteria bacterium RIFCSPHIGHO2_02_FULL_45_13
AAGAACTTTGGCCAACAACATCAGGATAAACGATGTTGTTTATGCCTCGGGACTTTACGCTTACAAAGTTCAGGCTTGCAATACTTTGGGATGTTCGGTGTTTTCGGCTGTTGCCACTGTCAATATTACTCTTTTAGCCCAGCCGCCTCCACCTACTGGCGCAACTTCAACGCTTAGCGTTTCGATTTCTGCCAATCCTTCTTCTGGCAATGCTCCTTTGGGCGGCGTGGATTTAATAGCCGCGATTTCAGGCGCCGCCCAAGGCTCCGCTAACTATACTTTTTATTGCAACCGTTCCGACGCAGACACAAATATCATTTCCGGTTATGCGGCCAAGTATGACGGAAATTATGAACTTGCAAAAACGGCAATTGATATTTGTAGTTATCCAACCGCCGGCACTTACAGCGCTAAAGTAATTGTTGAAAAAGGGGGTTTAGCCGCCGAATCGAGAGCGACGATTACTGTTCGTGAATTGCCGCCGCCCGTAATCGTTCTTTATCCGAATGGCGGCGAAACATTTACGCAAAGCAAAGATAATAAGGTGAGTTGGAGCGGGGGCAAAAATAAGGTCCGGCTTGGGCTGGTTGAATCGAACTATAATTCTAAGACTGGCGCGGTGCTCGGTTGGATTAATACGAACGCTCAGCCGGCGAGCTCGCTTTTATGGGATGCGAAAGAACTTGCGGATCTCGCCGGCTCTACCAGATGGCCGGTATCGCCTGGTTCGTATAAAATCCTTGCTGTTTCGGAAAATGCCTCTGGTGATTATTGCATCTTAAACAACTCCGAGAGCTGTAATTATGACGTGAGCGATTATCCTTTCACGATTGCGGCGCCGCCAGCCGACGCTGTTGTCAAAATCATTACTCTTGATTCGTACGGGAAACCAGTTGCTGACGCTGGCGTACTCATCGCCGCAAAAGATTCCAGCAAAAGTTTTAGCGGGGCAACTTCTTATGACGGTTCTTTCTCGGTCCGCATTACTGCCGGCGCATATGCCGCAGAAGTTTACGTCCCCGCAGGAAGAAACGATTTAGTGAAACCAGCGCCGGTTGAATTTAGCGTCGCGAGAGGAGAGACAAAAGAAATTAAATTGCAATTTGGCCGGCTTGTTAAAATTTTGAGCGGCGCTGTTACCTTTACCAACAAAGAACCGATACCGGACGCCCAAGTTACGGCCTACAATGAGGGCTCCGGCCAATGGCTTACGGCGCTTACCAATTCCTCCGGCGTCTATTCAATGGATGTCGGCCCTGGAAAATGGATGGTTGGCGTAAAACCCGTTGATCCGATGGCGGCAAGGTGGCGAGCGCCGAGTCAGTATCAGTATGTTGAGTTTGGGAGCGATTCAAGCGCCGAGACCAAAACCATCAACTTTGTTGTGCCGTCTGCTGACGCAAAGATAAATGTTCATACCGTTGATTCAGACGGCCGCGCTCTTCCTTATGCCGATGTGGTGCTCGATATGAGAGGCGCTGCCGAACCTCAATCACCGAATCAGCCAACGGTTCCGCCAGAGTTTCGTAAAACTGACAGCGCTGGTCTAGCTGTTTTCCTCTCTTTGCCCGGTTTGTATTATATCCGCGCCTCTTTGCCGGCAGAGTCGGGATTCATTAACCCGCCCGAACAAATTATCCAGATTGTTGCGCACGAAACAAAAGAGATTAATCTTGTATTTCGAAAAAAAGAGGTAGTAGCAGCAACTACCATAAATGGCGTGATTAAACTTGATAGCGGGATACCGGTTGATGCTTCGGTTGGGGCTTGGTCAGAAAAAGGCGGATCGGTTCGGGGGAAATCCGGCGCAGACGGCATGTTTAGCTTACAAGTTTCTTTTGGAGAAAAATGGCATATCGGCGCCGCAAAAGAAGTTAGCGGCTTCCCGTATAAATCTTCAGAAGTGATTATTGACGCCAATAGTGCTTCGATGGCAATTGAACTTGTTTTGATAAAGACAGGCGCGGCGCCGCTGCCGAAATCAATTTCAGTTTCTCAAGATGCTTCGCAGCCAGCAGTTGCCCAGCTTACGGACCGGATGAAATTAGTTATGCCGGCTGGCGCAGCCGCTTTAAGCGGCACAATCACGATGGATGTCAGGCCGACGACGGAAGCCCCGTCGCAGCCGGCCGCTAAAGTGGTAAGTACCGTCTACGACGTTCAGATAAAAGATCAAAAAGGAGAAAGAATTAAAAAATTAAATAATGATGTTGAGCTCGTCATTCCATACAATGAAGACGACTTGAAGGCGCATGGTGTTACCGAAGAGATGATTGTTCCAAGTTATTTTGATGAAACAGCGGGCATCTGGATTAAGGCGGATAATTACACTATCGATAAAAAGAATAACGTGGCGGTTGTGCGGTTAAAACATCTGACGCGTTTTGCTTTGGTGTCCGCAGCTGACATTGCTCCGCCTGCGGCGCCGACTTCTATTTCCGCCAAACAAGTTGATGCCGGTAAGGCGCTCTTTCGATGGACAAATCCATCTCGCGATTTCGCTTATGTCAAAATATACCGTTCCACTCGAGCTGGCGTATTAGGCAACGTGGCTTTTGCCGAAACGCCCGGCGACACTCAAACGGACGGCGGTTTAAAGACGGGTGTTAAATATTATTATACGATTCGGGCAGTTGATCCCGCTGGAAATGAATCAGTGAATACAAATCAGGTATCAATAACGCTCGCAGAAGCCGTTCAGGCGCCAGTCATTCAAACATCAATCGGACAATTCAATAAAAACCTTTCCTTCGGAATGACCAATAGCCCCGATGTTAAAATGCTCCAGGAGCTGCTTACAAATCTTGGCATATATAGCGGCCCGGTTACCGGAAGCTTTTTCACCTTAACTAAGGCCGCAGTAATGAATTTCCAGTCGGCATATGCGGCCGAAGTGCTGAAACCGGCGGGCCTTGATAAACCGACAGGGTATGTGGGAGCGCTTACGCGCGCGAAGCTTAATTTACTGGCGACGCAGCCAGCCGCCGCGGCGCCGACAAAGGCGGTCGGCGTGGCCCAGAAACAAGTGCGGCAGATTACACGAATGCTCTCGTACGGCTTGAAAAACGATGAAGAGGTGAAGCTTCTTCAAGAGTGGCTTACAAGACTCGGGATTTATTCCGGGCCGATCACGGGCAACTTTTTTGCGCTCACCGAGCAGGCGGTGGCGATGTTTCAAATGCAACGCGGATTGCCGGGCGGCGGCTATATTGGACCAGAAACACAGGCGGAGTTGAATAAATTATTCGCGCAGTAATATCACGGATAAACGATGTCTTTCTCGGAGATAACTCTGACCTCCACGTCATCTATTAAAAACTCCGCATTGTCCAGAGTTTCAAAAGCAACTCCGCCGGAAAGAATTGGGCTGGCAGTGTCTTTATATTTAATCAGAAGCTCGCCATCAATATAAATATTAATAATGTTGCCGCGGCCTCTTATTTCAAATGTGTGCCATCCGCTGTCCAAGCTTATAGGCGAAGCCTCAACAAGATTGTTAAAAAATTTATCCCCAATTTGTTTTGCTACGTATAAATGACCGCTTCCTACTCCGATAAAATACCGGGTCGGATTTCTTTCGCCCATTTTATTTCTGAAATTAAAATGGATTCCGTCGCCCCACTTAACCGCTTTAAATTTGGTTTTAAAAATATAATCAGTCCACTCTTTTCCGCGAAGATTTGCCCAGTAATGCCCGGTTCCTCTTAAAACCGTGTTGCCGCCGATTACCGTAGTACCCCAAGCCGTAAGCGTCGGCCCTTGGTCTCCGAAGAAATCCCAATTTTTAGCGGCTGTTTCGAAATCATCAATAAAATAATGAGTGGCAATATATTCGCATTTCTGGGTTTTGTAATTAAAACTGTCTTTGGTCAGCCGGCTGCCGTCGTCGCAATTCGGACAGTCTAACGAACAGCTTGCATACGCCTCGGCGCCGGCATCGCAGATTTGATTGCCGCAGCAAGGAGTGATGATTTTATTAAGGCATGCCCGCTTGTTGTAATCGTAGCTGTCTTTGGTGCATTTATTATCATCATCGCAGCTTACGCAGTCTCTGGCGCAATTTTGATAATTTTCGCCAGTCTCGCAAACGGTATTGCCGCAGCAAGCCGCGTCCAAAATCGGGAGATTTTTACACGCTTGTTTGTTGTAGTCAAAAGAATCTTTTGTGCATTTGTTGTTGTCATCGCAGGTGGGGCAATCGATGGCGCAAGTATCGTATGTTTCCGCGGTTTCGCAAGATTTATTGCCGCAGCAATTCGGAACCGGCTCTATCTTGCATTTGTAGCTTGTTTCTTTAGAGCATGTTTCCGTAGTGCAGGAATTGCCGTCATCGCAGGATACCGGACATTTTGGCGCCAAAAAGAAATAACTGCCTCCGGAAATCAGTAAAAGCGCGCCTACTCCAAGTACAATAATCAGAAGGTTTTTATTCATACCGTACGATTTTATTGTATCATTTTATTTTATTTGAATAAGTGTGCTACACGGAACCTCTGTTTTTTGTCCGTTAATGTATTTGTAACACTTTGTAGATATTATCGTTCCCGATGACGATTGGGTCGTCGATTGTGTCTGTTCTATCGTTTGAACTTTAAAATACATCCGCCAAGTGTTGTCAGGCATACGAATCACGTAGGGATCGGCAATTAATTTTCCGGAGATTGCAAGACGTGTGCCGCTTTCAAGCGCAAAATTAAATCCGTCTGTGCTTACGGCGCTTACAACTTTGCCAGCATCTTGCCCCTTTTGCCAGAAGCAATAAACCCGCAGCTTCCCATGCTCATATTCAATTGGTTTGGTAGATCCGCAATCTTTTATAAACGCAGTTTCATTTTTTTGAAAATTTTTTCCGTCTTTGCTCTCTGCTATTATAGTTGTGCCCACTGAAAAGACATACATCAAATAGCGATCCTTGAAGAAAATAACATCCGGATCAACAAGATCAGTATAGCTAAAGACCGAGCCGGCTTCGGTAAAGTGAACGCCATCGCTTGAAGTGGCTACATGAATTTCGTGATTTTGAATTGGCAGGCCAGAAGCGAAATAATAGAGGCGGTATTCTCCGTTAATATACAGAGGCGCCGGATCCCATGCTTTTGGAGAAGCGAGATTCCTGATCAAGCAATCAGCATTTTGAAAATCAACGCCGTTTGAAGATATCATGCAATCGGTTGTGTCCCAACTCTTGCTATCCAACGCGTCGCGAAAATCAACAAAATATAGTATCACTGTGCCGTCGGGCCGAAGAATCGCCGCGGGAACGGAAACGTGTTCAATGGTCTTAAATTTTTCGTCTATCATCCAATTAAGTCCGTCTGTTGATATAGCCGACATGACAGAATGCCAATAAGGGCTTTGCGTGCCATAAGGATCTTGTGTCTGTGTCGTGGTCTGAGGAGTCGCAGATGATAATGGAGCGGTTACTGATGGTTGGGATGGTGATTGCAATGGCGTGGTGGTGGAAACCGATGGGGAGGAAGTTGTCGGATTATTTATGGGGTTATCTTCCGGGCACAGATTTATATCTTTTTGCTCAGCTTCATCCCAAATGCCATCCGGACATTTTTCAGGGTTTGGTTTTCGCGTGGTCGTAGAAGAGGGGATAGTGGTTGCAAGTTCATTCAATTTTGCTCTGGTTTTCGGCCCAACTTGTCCGTAGCCTGTAGTATTTTCATCACCCGAAGAAACAATGTTATATTTTGCCTGAAATCGCTGCACCGCTTGTTTTGTTAAAACGCCGAAATATCCAGTAACTAATTTTTCTGGATACAGATCGGGCATCGCGGCAAGAGTTTCCTGAAGTTTTGTTACTTCGGAACCGCGGCTGCCCTTTCGCAGTATTTGAGCTTCAGCTTGCGCTGTTCCGAGAAACAATAGACCTGCGCATAGCGCGCTTGCGGCCACAGAAACAATTAAATTCTTTGTCCTCATTTCATCTATATTTTATCAAAAAATCTCATTCTGCCCAGATTCTAATCCAACCATAGTTTCAGCGAAGGAGGGCGATTATCCAAACACTAAAACCTTATCCGATTCCTCAATCATTTTTACTAAATCCTTCATGGTCGTGATCGGGCAAACCTTACTCTCGGATTTAGAACGGACTTTCAAACAAGTTTCGCAAGCGAAAATCACGCCCTTAAGGTCTTTGAACTCCTGAATTTTCTTGGAAATGTCAAATTGTTTGGAATCGGGAATATCTTCCGCTTCCACACCCTCATTCATAAGATTTATTTGCACAGAATGTCCTTCCTTGAGCGCGGCGATTCCCAAACGAAAAGTATTCCAGACATGCTCCGGCTTGTTTGATTGTAAAATAATGCAGAGTTTCATAACGGTAAAATTACTTTTTTGTGATTTGTTTCAATAGCCAAATTGCCGCAAGAATGCCGACAGCAAGCCACACGATCCAAGTCAGCGTTATCAACCACGAACTGACTTCGCCCAACCACACAGAATCGGGAACGGTTGCGGATGTGTCGCATCCAGAAAGCCGTTTGCCCATAACAACATGAATCTGTTCTTCGCCTTCTTCTCCGTGCATTCTCATCATCTCATTCATTGTCTCATGCGAATCTTCCAACATTTGTCCCATATAGTATTCACCAAGCGCACCAAAATCTTCATCAGATAAATCTTCACACATAATCTCTTTTGATTGAAGCTTCTGCCATATGATCTCGCCTTCAGCTTCTTCGCGAGCGGTGTGGTTATCCGTTTGAGCACTAACCTGAGGGGTGGATATAAAACCGCTTAAAACAAGCGCTCCGGCGATTATGAACAAGTTAAGTCGTTTCATAATTCCATTTTACCACAGAAAATGATTGACCAAATGGCGTTTAAGAAAAGCTGAATAAAAAACGCCGCTACGCCGATTTTCCAAATACGCAATACCCCAACATTCTCAAGTTTGTTGGGGTATTGTTTCCAGACAAGGAAGAGAGAAACACTTTTACATTAATATAATAGATTGCGTGGACTAGTTTTCTATAAGTTGTACATAAATACCCTCGAGCTTAATTAGCATTTGCTGGTATTCGGCTGTGAATGGGCCGACTTGTTCACAGCCCGAAGAGCGCGCCCAAAAACAGTTCTTTGCCTTAGCTTCTTCATCTTTAAGGGCCGGGAAAACTTCCGAAACTCCAAGCGCGTAACCACGCGCTTTCCCCTGAATAAGCGCTTTAGTATAATTGGCAATTTTGCCGAAAAGCTCATTAGCCGGCTTTAACTTTTTTATTTTCTTCCTGAAATCAGCGCTTGAGTAATTGTCCAGCGAAGCTATAAGCGCTTTTAATTTTTGTTCTATCCTCTCAAATTCCAAAAAATATTTCTCTGTTTTTTTATTTCTTTCAACTATTAAAGGAGTAAGCTGCGGAGCGTTTGCTTTTGCCTGCTCTACTTGTGTATCAAAAGTATTGGCTAGTTTATCTAAAACGCCCAAATCTTCACTGGCTACCTCGGAAACTTTTGCGGCATTTCCTGAAGCATCCTCTAAACCCCTATCAAAATCAAACTGGAATCTGGCCGAACCCCTGCTTTCTGCCGCGGCCATAATTTTTTCCATATACAGCATAACCTTTGCTGGTTGGTTCTCGCCCGAAACAACAGAACCAATAGCGCCAAGATAATTGGACTCTATTTTAAAGTCATTGTTTATGTCTTGCGACAACTCAAGCGCTGGGATAGCGTTCACTGTATTTTGATACCTCTCAAGCGCCGCCTCCGCCTGTCTGACTTCTTCTTTGGCTTGCGTAACCATTGGATCCTCTTTGGCTATAAATAGAAAATAAGCAGCGGCAGCGACAATTATTACACCTATTAAAATAAGTATGTTTTTCATATAATTTAAATATATCACGGTTTTATTATTCCGCAAAATATATTACAATAGCTTATATGGCATTAATCATAGGATTATGGGTGGGCTGGGGAGCAATTCTACTTTCAGTTTTTATGGTTCTCACCGCAGCGCTAAAATGGCCCAATTGGTTGCATTACATTTGGGCCTTTATGGTGCTCGTCTCCGGCATCCTCTCAATGTAACCCCCCACATCAAATTTTGGTGGGGGGGTGTACCTTTTGTGCCGAAACTAACCGAATTACCGAAGTGTAGCAAAAAACTCCCGCGTTGGGAGTTTTTTGCCTGCCCGCAAACGCTAAAGCGTTAGCTTTTGCAGGCGGGCGGGAACAGTTCGTCCCGTTAGTAGAGTGCGGTTTTTGTTCGCAAATCCCCGGATTACGAACCCGGAATGTAGCAAGTAGGGAAAGCGGCAACCCCCACTACCCATTCTTGGTCTGCCCCACAGATGAGATCTCCGCTTGGTTGCCCCTCAAGAGAACAGCACTGCGGCAGGTTTGTTCCCTGTATAAAGGAGAGGTCCGTACACGCTCCAGAGTGAATTTCCTCTTGGGAAACCACCGAGCATTGCGGCGCCTCTTCTCCACAAACTAAGACCGGCTTGCGAGCCGCGTCAAATTCAATGCTGCAATTCTCATCAAACTCAAAACCGCATTTGTCTTCTATATTAGCAAGTAAACGAGGATTCACTTCGCCCCTGTCTTGAAATTGCTTTTCTGCTCCGGCATATGCATCTTGACAGCTCTTGGTTTCAATCCCCACGGGGTGTGTTTGTTTTCCTTGCGGGTTAGTATGAGCAGTAACCACCACTGTAAAAGCTGCTACAACAAGCATTGCGGTTAGCCCTAAAATAACTCTTAATTTTATTGTCATGATTGTAATTAAACGCTTACACTACAAAAGTTTTCGACCTTTTGAACCCTTGTTGATTTGTTATTCAAGATAACAAAAAGGTTTGAATGAGTCAAATAACACTATATCAATTTCCTCAGACAAAGAAAATCACGCAGGGATTGCGCAGACAATCACGCAAGAAATTATGTCTTTTTATTCTCTTCGGCGTGAGCCGTGATTTTTCCAATACGCCACTCGCTTGGCGTATTCACAACATTCTAACATTCTGCAGAATGTTAGAATGTTTTCATGAATTTAAGAAAGGCTTTGCCGTACGGTGAAAGTGATTGCATTACCTGACGGCCGCGATATTTTTTATTCAAAAGGCCAGCCTGGACTAACGAGCGAGTGTGTTGAGAAATGGTTTTGAAATTTGCTTGCAGCGTATCCGCGATATCTTCAACCGTAATCCCATCGTTCCTTTCAACCGCAAACAAGATATCAATTCGTCGATGATTAGCCGCACCCTTGAAATAACGCTCTAACTGTTTTGAAGTTTTTCCCATATCCCCAGAATAACATATTCGCCATAACATTCCAACATTCTGCAGAATGTTGGAATGTTGTTATACCCGCATTGATTTGTATAGTACACTATCAAATAACTCCTTCAATTTTGATTTTTGGGCGAGGAGTTGGATTTTATAATCCTGCACTGCGGAAAGCTTGGCGGTGATTTGCTTTTGGGTTCTCAACCCAACCTTTTCTTCACAAGATTTATCAATTCCTGTTCTGATTTATAAATGCCGTGGCGGGAAAATACCAAAACCTGGAAATCGATCAATGCCGGGAGTTTCTTGTACACCTTTCAAACTAAAAAAGCGCTCCCACGCTTCTAATGATTCAAGCGGCGCCGAGAAGCGCCGCAAGTTTCTTAAATCTTTTTCAATGTCTTCATGTCTGACAACATTCATCACATTTATATCTTTGCCATCTCGCCATATTTGTTGCGATAATAAGTAAGATTGTAATCAATTGTCTCATTCGGTTTGGTCGCAATCCAAGGGGCCTCGCCGTGGCTCGCGTTTTTCATCTCCGTGCCGGTAAATTTTTCCCACTTGTCGGCTATTTCTTCCAACACCAGCAGTTCTTCTTTTGTAAAAACATTTACATCGAAATCTTTCAATGCCTCGATGTGCAGTTGATCATTCAACCCATCAGCGATTTTGTGCTTGGTAATTTTAATTTCCTTGCCACTCATTTCTTTTAGGATTTTTTCTCCCATTCGCGGCACCGGTCCATACTCAAAACGGAGATACTCGTCTCCGGTAACCGGCCGGCCGTATTTCTCAAAAAAATCAAAGTCAAGATAGTACAAGGGCTTCATCATCTTGAGCTTGCCGAGCGTGCCGTTCTGAATCTTTTTCCCAAAGAAAAGCACGGCGTTTTTATACTTCTTTTCGTTGATTTTGGAGGTCTTAACCATAGTACTTATACTATATCAGCCAAAGTGCGCAGTGTCCACAACGCCAAAGTGCTATATCTATATTACCGCTCAACCATTGATTTATGTAATACACTACTAAATAACTCCTTTAACTTCGCTATTTCGCTTAGCCGTTTCTCTCCACTCTTGTTTTTCGTGTTTATTGTTCATAAATTTATTTAAATAATTTTAAAATTTTTTATATTTTATAAATCATATCTTTTCTCTCAACAACAATTTGCCAGCCGGCGCGTTTAGCATATTGATACAAGCGCTTGTTGGGATTAAAACAAATAGGTTTTTCTACCATCTTAAGAAACGGGACGTCGTTTTCGGTATCGCCCACGCCGATTGAATTTCGTAAAGTCAGGTGTTCTTTTTCTACGGCTCGCTGTAAAATTTTTGATTTGTCGGTAATGAGCTCGGCGTAATTAACCTTGCCCGTAAACTTCTTACCCTTCCCTACCTCGTAGATTCTCCCATATACTTTGTGGAACCCAAGCTTTTTGCAAAATCCTTCAACAATTTCCCGGGGCGAGTTGGAAATAGCAAGAAGATAGTAATTCTTGCTCCGCAGTTTTTTAAGGAGGTCTCTGGTATAACGATAGACTCTATTTTGATCAGATGCGACGACCTTTTTAGCAATTTGGAGAAAGTCGCCGTGTCTAACTCCTTTTATGTTTTTCTCAAACGCTTTAATGACGGCTCCGATATAATCATCATAAGAACCTTTTCTCTCGTGCCAATTTTTATAGGCACGCCAGTATACGTTACGGACTTGTGGAGGAAACGCTCTTTCTTGGACCAATGCTTCGGTTATTTCAATAAGCAAGCTGGAACGAAAAAGAGTTCCATCAATATCAAAAACAGCCGCCTTGCGTTGAATTTTCTTCAGCGATTTCCTCATAATTTAATGCTAACACCAAACTATTTATTAATCTCTTGTTGTAGCTTTTTTAAAATACACACCATCGCTTCCGTATCACGCTTGCAATAGCTGAGCATATCATCTGCAAGTTTCGCCTTATCGGCTTTGGAGGTGTTTGTGCTTGTGAGCACGGGCCACGACGCTGACGCTGTTGCACCCTCTTGTATCGTCAAATCATCATAGGCGAGTTCTGGGCAGATCGCTGGTAAAACCATCTTCAAAGATGCGCTTTTTTGAAATGCGTTCCTGGTATATAGCTGATTTTTTAATTTGAAAATAACCATAAGGTCAAATATGCGGTCGTTAACCGCTTTCAGAAAATCCGCGTAATCCGGCTCCATTCTCGCCATTTCATCGTTACAGCCTTTTTCAAACGATTCATTCCAAACAATTACCGAGCCTCTTTCTCCAATATCTCGTCTTAGTTGCGCCAAAAGTCCTGGCACGGAATCTTTAAACGTGCGAGCCAAAAATTTCTCATATCGTGTGTTCGCATCTGGAGCATCTTTTATTCCCAAAGAATATTGAAACGGGATATTTTGATAAGGCCGCGTGCCGTCAAACGGTGGGATAGGGGAGCCATACGTTTCGTAATCAAGAAAATATAATGGGTATTGCAATTCCGCTAATGTTTCGGCAATTCCTGCCACGTCAGTTGTTTCTTCAATCCTTGGCTCTTCAGGTATTTGTCCGACAGATTCAAGATAAATGTTAAGATACTCACAGTTTCTCGGGCTAGGACATGTGGCGAGCATCTCTTCATCCGGAGCCTCGCGCCTGTTTAATACTTTAAGTGCCAGCGGAATAAGATGTTTTACCTCGTCTGTTTTTTCTAGCACCATATCTGTTATATCTTCTGAAACAAAAAGTTTCTCTGGTTGAATATCTCCACGCCGCACATATTGGTTATTAATGTGCACGAGATTAGTTCGGTCTAGTTTTATACCGGCATTTTCAAAACAAATCCGCTGAAATGCAACGTCATACGGATATTCTTTTTTGACCGTGGTTGCTGATTTTACTTCGTTAAGCGTCCAGGTGTTCTTGCTTTTTTCCAATATGTCTGCGCGGCACGTAATCGGATCGGCTACCACTGTCGGCTGATAAAGAATTTTTACCCCGCTTTCTATCAACTTTTTAGTATTCTGCCATCCTTCTTGATTATATCCGGCCACTTCTACGCCACCCTCAAATAATTTTCGTGAAAAATCATCTACCTCCCGTCCCATTTCTAAAACACGCCTGACTTCAGGCGTATCTTCAGGTATCAAGTCCGGCCTGTGTTTTTCCATCCACAACCCCACCGGACACTCCATATATTTCATAAAATCAGTTTTTGTAAGCATGGTTACAGTTTTTTACTAGCCCCTATATTTAGGTATTTGATTATATCCGGTTTGTGGATCATTTGATTTGTATATTCTGATAAATTCCATTTCCTTTTTGTTAACCTCTTCATCGGGGGTATTGTCTGATTCCCACAAAACCTCTTTTCTTATTGTAAAATCACGCATTTGTTCGTGCGTAAAATCTTTCGCAATAAGTTGATTGTCTGCGCTACCGAAGTAATTTATCTCGCCAATTAAGTCTTTGCCGATATATATTTTCCCATTCGGATATGTGATTTTGTAGACATATTTCATAATTTTTTTTATTTAATTTTGGCTCGGTTGAGAACATTCATAATAACCCAGTATTTATAACGGCCGCGGTACCAATACTTCACGCGATACGGCTTTTTCCCCGGCATTGCAAAATCCTCCCAAACACCATTTTCCTTGATGCGTTTAGCAATGTACTGAAAAAGGACGGACTCTTTCTCGCGCAGAATCCATTCATGCGGAGCGGCTTTGGCATATGTTTTTGCAAATGTCCATTTCATTTTTTGATCATTATTTTCTGCTAAATTCGCAGCCTTGGTTGCTACATTGGCCCTTTCTTTTGCGATGTTCACACTCGCCATCCTCTAGATTAAATTTTTTACCGCAAGAACATGAGAAATATGTATTAGGCATATTAGATTCATATATTTTCCCGCATTTCGGGCACTTTTTCGTAACTCTAGACATAAATTTGAAGTTTTATTTTACCTTATGCGATATTATTTTGTTTATTCTTTTGAGATTTTACTTATTATCGCTACCCCCCGAATCTAAGAGATTCAACTTCAAACTATAATATATGATTGAAACTGGAAATCTGAGGGCTCGTATCGCGTCATTAACCGCCTTATTGCTCCTATAAGCTAGAATGAGTCCTCGAACAGATTTTCCATCTTTTTTTGCCAAATTATCCTCAACCCACTGCATATATTTAGCCATTTGGCCAACCACTTTCTCCGTCACTAGGTCACGCTTGAGTTCTATTACAACAAAATTGCCATTATTGTCTCTTGCAAGAATATCAATTGGCCCCAAATCTGTCGGAAACTGCTGGGCAATCTCACCTGCGCTGTCAATAAAAATCTCCAATTTCTCACCAAAATCGATAGATCTCCAATTGTCTACAATATATGATTCGAGGTCTTTCTCAAAAGTGAATCTATCTTTTTCAGTAGGTTGGCCGTACTCGTCTTCTTCATCGATTTCTTCTTTGGAAGTATGTAACGCCTCGGAAGGCATGGTAACTGTTTCGGACTCTTGATCCATGGCGCGCGCGCCCATATAGATAACATCTTGTGTCATCCACCGAAACTCATCATCTTGAAAATTTAATCCTGCGGTAAACTTTTTTCGCAATTCATTCATTTCTGGCAGCTCTTTAATATAGTGACGCAGTGCTTCGATATGCTCGGTAAAAATTTGGTATTGAAGCCCGGGGCTTGATTTTTTTGGAATACTAAACTCAGGGTCTACATATAGACAAAAATGCCTCCATTCACGCGGTTTTATTGCGTTATATTTATTTGGATACCTAAACGCCAACAATAAACTGAGGAAACGTAAGCCAATATAACTATGAAAGGTTTTGTTCAATTCGTGATTACGCATTTCTTGTAAATGATCAATAACGTCCTGTGCCTCTTTAAATCTTTCACCGACATCCCTTGTCTCGTCATAAAGAATTTCAAAGAATTGTCGAATTTCTTTTTCGCTCTCGTTCGCGAAACGTATTATTGAGCGGCGCGGCAAATAGTTGATTCCTGCCACCAAATTATTTTGAACAATAGCTTGTCCCAACATTTTCGACAATTCTTTTATTTCTAAATCAAAATGTTTCTGAAAATTATCAACAGACTTAAACTTATAGCCCTCTTTCTCTCGCACATGAACTTCGGGCGTAATTTCCTCAACATATTTGAGGTATAATTCAACCCACTCTTTTATTTTTTGTTGCGAGATCATAAATTTATTTAAACAATTCCGCCACCGGCACGCTGAGGGCTTTGACAAGCACCTTTTTCAATTGTTCCAATAGATTTTGCATATCTTCTTTATTTTACGCCTTTTTGCCCAATACGCCACGCGGGTGGCGTATTGAATTTTCGTTTGCCTGCCCCGCCGCGCCCCGTAACCAGCTTTGCTGTGGTTGGGGTAGCAGCGGCGTTTACCCCGTAGGAAGCCATGCTTTCCTTCGGGGCTCTGCTATTCGGGGTAATGAGTGTTAGATCAGAGTTCATGATTTATTTTTCACTTTCTAATCTTGCTTTAAGCAAGAAGATTGTTTCATCCCGAAGTTTGGCTCGCGCCCAATCTTTTTGGCTATCGGATAAAAATTCGCCAAGCCCGTTCAAGATATTGCGATTATTCATTTTCTCTAATTGTTCAATGCACTTTTGCATCAATTCAGAAAATATCATACCCGCTCGCTTCTCTACGATCTCCTTATTGATAGGACATCGATGCTCCAGAAAAAACCAAACATCGTAAATGTCACGGCTGGTTTTGCCAATCCGTTCATGCATGGCTATTAGTTTGTGAGCAAACATATCTTCTCTGACCATTACCAGCATGGAAACTCCCAAGTTTGTCTTTAATTCGTAGCGGGATCCAAAAGCCCGACGATTGATTTCGATTTTTATCTTGCGGGCTTTATCTTCGTACGAAAGGACGAACAATAAGTTAAATCGCTTTCGCTCCATTTCCTTGATTGAGCCATATTTCTTTGCGATCTGCCCAATCCGGTTAAAAACATAATCTTCTTTGTTTTCGTCCAACAAATCAAAATCCAAATCAACCGAAAACCGGCTCAAATCGAAAAACATTAAAGCGGCCGTACCGCCCTTGAAGCCGAGCAGCGGCGCAATGGTGGTGTCAGAATAAATATCCTTAAGAATCTGGAAAAGAATGTTTTTGTGAACCGATATGTCAAAAGCGGTGTTAGTCATAATTATTTCGTAGCTTTATAATCTTCAAAGAACTCATCAACCTTTTTAGCCATTCGCTTGTTTTTATAAATCGGCAGCATCTCAAAAACCTTATCCCAATTCAAAGAGCCCAAATTATCGAAGTGATAATCCTTGTGAATATAGATAGTGTCCAAGAATGCGCGCTCCGGACTAGCAACAGAAGTTTCATCTTTGTGCTCAACACCTGCAGGGTTGGTCAAAACAAAGTCTTTAATTTTTTTGTAGGAGTATGTTTGGCCATCAACATCAATCTCGCGCGTCTGGTATGACGCAACTGTAATCTTTTTATAAAACTGAAAATTGATGCCGGTTTGAATCAAGACCGTTTCAAAGCTCACGTAGGAAGGCGTAAAAATCCTGGTGGCCAACTCCAACTTGTCGTAGTTCTTGTCCTTAGCATAAATACCCCGGCGGATACGATACAACTCACCGGTTTTTATGTAGTAATTAACTCTATCAATCGCGGCTTTTTTATCGCCATCTCCCCAAATCAAAGAAATGTCTTTAAAAGTAAAGACCGTCTTGGCAGATCGTAATATGTCGGAAATTGGCTTTTTCTCGTACTTCATAGTCTAAAGGTCGTAATAATTCCGTCCTTTAGCTTATTTTAGTATACAGCCACAATAAACGCAAGGCGGGCCCCGCGCCAACTCTTTCCTCCCCTGGTAGGACTCCCCGCCTGCCAGTCGCTGCGCTCTAGGCACTGCGGGCAGGGATCGAACCTGCGACCGT
>MFHO01000007.1 GCA_001778635.1 Candidatus Giovannonibacteria bacterium RIFCSPHIGHO2_02_FULL_45_13
CATTTCGGAAAAAGAGGTAAAGAAAGTTGTGGGCTACGTTGTCGAAGCAACGGAAGAATTTGAAACGGAGCCGATTGATTTGGATTTGAAGTTGCCAGAAGTGAGAGGTGGTCCGCCAGCTGGCGGATGGGAAGTTGGAAGTGGGACAGAAGGGGAGGAGATAGATGACGAGCTTTATGAAGAGGCTAAAAACTTGGTCGTTGAAGCTCAAAAAGCATCGGCGTCTTATCTCCAGCGCCGTTTGAGGATTGGCTATGCTCGGGCCGCGAGCATTTTAGATATGCTGGAAGACCGCGGTGTCATCGGCCCCGGAGAAGGCGCCAAACCCCGCGAGGTTTTGGTTAAGCGACCCACCGATCCACTTGGTGGTCCGACAGCTAAGTGGGAGGAAGGGGTTGCTGACGAAGAAGAGGAAGAGAATGAGGATATTACGGAAGCCAAACAAGAAAATAAAAAACCGCCCGCGAAACGCGCAAGTGGCGATGACGACATCCCTTACACCAATTTTGATTTTTGATTATGCACATTCGGCGCTGGATATTTTTGGGGATAGTAATTTTGGCGGCGGGATATTTTTTTTATGAGGCGAGGGGGGTGATTTTCGCGCCGAAGCTTGAAATTTTTGAGCCAAAAGACGGCGCGGTTATAAATTCATCCAGACTTCATGTTGCTGGGCGCACGGAGCCCATGCTTAAGGTTTGGATCGGCGGCCGCGAGGCGCAGGCAGACGAGCGAGGAATTTTTGAGGACGATATCCCAGTCTGGCCCGGCTACAACCAAATTGGCATCTCCGTCCGCGACAAATTCGGCAACGAAACTCGCAAAGTTTTAAGAGTGGTGGTAGAATAACTTTATGACCAAAAAAGACGAAAAAACAAAGAAGGAGGATAAATGGCATGATGTTGAGGTGGCGGTGAGGGATTTGCAGAGCAGGTTCGGGGAGGGGATTTTAATGAGAATGGGGGAGATGGCTAAGGTGGATGTGGATGTGATACCGACGGGCGCTCTCTCTTTGGATATGGCGTTGGGAGTTGGGGGAATGCCGCGCGGGAGAATAATAGAAATATATGGCCCGGAGTCGTCCGGCAAAACCACGCTCGCGCTTCATGTTGTTTCCGAGGCCCAGAAAAAAGGCGGCATTTGCGCGTTTGTGGACGCGGAGCACGCATTGGATCCCGACTACGCCAAAAAAATCGGCGTTCAAGTAGATGATCTTTTAATTTCGCAGCCCGACACCGGTGAGCAGGCGCTAGAAATTATTGAATCATTGGTGCGTTCAGGAAAAGTTGATGTTGTGGTGGTGGATTCTGTAGCCGCTCTTACTCCGAAAGCTGAAATAGAAGGCGATATGGGTCAGCAACATATGGGGCTTCAAGCTCGACTTATGTCCCAAGCTCTAAGAAAACTTACTGCAATTGTTGCTAAATCAAATACTATTGTAATTTTCTTAAACCAAATCAGAATGAAAATCGGCATTATGTTCGGCAACCCAGAAACGACGCCCGGCGGCAACGCGCTTAAGTTCTATTCTTCTGTGAGAATTGATCTGCGGCGTTTGGCGCAAATTAAAAAAGGAGAAGATATAATTGGAAACCGCGTCAAAGCGAAAGTGGTAAAAAACAAAGTCGCGCCGCCGTTTCGCATCGCGGAATTTGATATTTTATACAATGAAGGAATTTCTTACGAAGGCGATCTTTTGGGGCTCGGCGAAAAATACGGCGTTGTGACAAAATCCGGCGCGTCCTACAGTTTCGGCGATACTGCTTTAGGCCGCGGCTACGACGCAGCCAGGTTATTCCTCCGTGAAAACAAAAAAACCGCTCAAGATTTAGTCAAAGCGATTAAAGAGAAGGCGAAAGAGGTAAGCTAAGCTTCCCACGGGAAGACTATGTAATCTTTTGTTTTTCGCAGCCAGATGTGCGGCACAACTTTGCTTTTTGGTTTGTAAAAAAGTGTGGCGATAGTTGCTTTGCGTTCTTTGAACGGCGCGAGCATTGAGCCGGTGTCGGCGACATCGTCAACAACTAGAGTATTTTTTGTAACACCTCCGATGAGTATTGGGAGATTTAACACATGAGAAAGTTTTACTGCGATTGGAAGGCCTCCTCTTGGAATGCCATAAATTCCGTCAAACCCGCCTTTTCGGCGGGCAAGCTTTTTGATTCTCAGAACGAGTTTTGGGATATCCTCTTCAAATTCTGTCCATGTATAACGTTGTTTTTTCATGTCATCTACTTACATACGGCGCCAACCCCAAAAATCTAGCGCGTTTAATGGCGGTTGCCAATTTTCTTTGATGTAGCGAGCAGGCGCCGGTTTTCTTCCTTGGTACAATTTGCGCTTGAGGAGTCATAAATTTGCGCAGCATTTGCGAATCTTTAAAATCCACCACTTTGATATTTGCGGCGCAGAAATAGCATTGTTTGCTTTTAATCATGAAACTTGAAACATGAAACTTGTAACATTAAAACGGAATCTCTTCCGGCTTAATTTCGTCTTCTGGATACTCCACCGTTGCTAACTCTTCAGCTGCAGGCGCCGCTTCTGGCTGGCTGCTGGGAGTGGTCTGACCACTTGGCCGCTGGCCGCCAGAATTTCTTGGCCCCAACTGCATTCCCTCCGCCACAATTTCTGTTCTTTGTTTTTTCTGCCCATCCTGCCCTTCCCAAGATCTTGTTTGTAATCTGCCTTCAACCATAACCATAGACCCTTTTTGAAGATATTGTTTGGCAATTTCAGCCAATCTTCCGAACATGACTATATTGTGGAATTCCGCTTGCTTTTGCTGCGCGCCTGTTTTGTCTTTCCAAATTCTGTTGGTAGCCAGCCCGAAATTTACAACTGCGTTGCCGTTTGGCATTGTGCGCAGCTCCGGATCGCGCGTTAGGTTGCCTATTAAAAATACTTTGTTTAGGTTCATATCATTTTCCCAATATTTCTTCTAATTTTTTGTCTATCTCCTCAATATTTGCAGCCGGCTCAATAGGCTTCGGAGCCGCTGTTTCCGTCTGCTTGATTTTCCGTTCCATCGGCACAATCATTGTTTCGGCGCCGGGAATCTTCGCGATTCGCGGTCGATAAATCCTAGCCGGCTGGCGTTTTGTCTCGACAATCAAAAATCTTAAAACTTCTTTGGAGTTTAATTTTGATTTTAGCGCGCTTATTTTCTCCGGCGCGATAAGAAATCTGAAACTTGCAAGGTATGCCTCGGCCATTTTTTTAATTGGATAAAAGAGCCGGCGCTTTATCACTTCGCCTTCATTGTCAATCATTCCGCCAAGGCTTTGCAGACCGCTTTTTAGCAATTGCTGAAAATTCTGCGCTTCCTCATCCGAATAAGCGGGGCTTATCAGATACGCCACTTCATATAATGTTTGGCTCTTGTCCATTGTGCTTATGGTAGCATGGCTATATTTTAAATTCAATGACGTCGCCGTCACGGACAATATACTCCTTCCCTTCGCTTCGGAGCCAGCCGAGTTCGCGAGCGCGCGGCCACGAGCCGGCTTCTAGCAGGCGCTCCCAAAAAATCACGTCGGCGCGGATGAATTTTTCTTCAAAATCGGAGTGGATCGCGCGTCCAGCTCGTTTGGCGGTAGAGCCGCAGGGGATAGTCCACGCGCGAGTTTCATCCTCGCCCGTAGTAAAAAATGTTATCAGCCCCAAAAGCTCATAGGCCGCTTTTATAAGTTTAGGCAGTTGCGATTCGATGCCAAGCTCTTTTCTATCTTCTTCGTGCATTGCTGAGATGTCATTTTCTTGGCTTAAGTCGATAGTTATAGAATTTGGCAAAGCTAGGAGCGGTAAATTATTTTTGCTGGAGATATTAAAAACATAAAGGGTCGGCTTGAAAGATAAAAGCTGGTATTGGTTTGCCACGCTTTGCGGTATTTTTTCAAAATTTTCCAGCGCGCTGACCAGCTCCACAGCCTCCTTTTTTCCGCTCTTCGCGTCTTTTTGAGCGTCGGCCTTCATTTTTGCAACAGTCTCCAAATCTTTCAGCGCAAGCTCGGTTTTTATGGTTTCGATATCTGAAAGAGGATTGGGCTTGCCGGAAACGTGGACAATTTTTTCATTTTCAAACGCACGCACAACGTGGCAGATGGCGTCCACTTCACGAATGTGAGATAAAAACTTATTTCCCAACCCCTCGCCCCCGGCCGCGCCCTTAACAAGCCCAGCGATATCAACGAATTCAACGATAGCTGGAATGATTTTTTCTGCCTTGCCCGCTTCGCCTGAGCTCCAGCGAGGCGAGCCGGCAGGCAGGTTAGAACGTGAAAGCGCAGCCAGTTTTTCCAGGCGCTCATCTAGCACTTGTACCACCCCAACATTTGGGTCAATAGTTGCGAATGGGTAGTTGGAAGTATCAACTTGTTTTTTTGTGAGCGCTTGAAAAAGCGTGGATTTCCCCACATTCGGTAGTCCAACGATGCCTATCTTTAGCGACATGAAAATACGTTAGCATAAATTTTCAAAATAAAAAAACTATACTATGTATATTGACCTATCGTCAGATTTGCGTAGTATGGGATTGTATGCCCAAACACAAGCCCATTAGATTTAAAGACCCAACTTTTTCGGAGGAGGCCAAAAAATATGTAGAAAGATTTATACAGAAGCACCCCATTTCTATATCGGTTTTAAAAGCGGTTCTTGCTACGGCTGTTGTTGGGGGGGTTTTAACTACTGCATTTGTTGCGCCTGGGCTGGTTGCTATGGCTGGAAAGAATATGGCCGCTAAGCGCAAAGAAAAACGCGAGAGATATCAACAAATGTGGGCAAGGTTTCATGATTTAAGAAAACGCAAAGACATTGAATATGTTGGAGAAAACAAGGATGGCGAATTGATTTATAAATTTAGCGATACCGGGCGGATTATTGCCAAAAAATTTCTAGTAGAAACTTTGACAATTGAATATCCCAAGAAATGGGATGGCAAGTGGCGCATTATTACGTTCGATATTCCGGAAAAATACAAAAAAGCTCGTAAGGCGTTTCAGCGAAAATTAAAAGAAGTTGGTTGTTATCCAGCCCAAAAAAGCGTCTGGATTCATCCATTTCCCTGCGAAGCAGAGATTGCTTTTCTAAAAGATGTCATGGCTATTCAGCCATTTGTTGAAATATATTTAACAAAGGAGATGCCTAATGGAAAAGCTTTATACTATTTCCGTGATTTGATAAAAAAATATATATAAATATTTATACTGCGTTATACTATGTATATTGACCCATCGTCCGTAATACGTAGTATGGAATTTTGTAAGCAATTTAAATAATTTTGGAGGCGATTTGGAGAAAATAAAAAAGCGGGTATTGGGACTCGCTCCATAGAATCCTGAAAGAATTTGTACAGAGTTATCCCTCACCGCTTTTAGGGCTCAACGATAGCGCTTTTTCTAACGTAGCCAAATACACAGGCTTTTTTAATGTCGTTTATCATCTTTTGTTTTCTTGCGCACGTTGTGAACATAACCCTTCTATCCTCTACAACCATCGCATTGAAACTTTCGTTCGAAGCAATCCAAGAAAGATTTTCATGACTGCCTGCCGCAGATACGTCTGGGATTTCTGCGACTACTTCCTCACAATGCACGCAGAACACGCCGTCTCTCAGAATGCCATCTCTAACGGAAAAATCTTCTGTTTAATTCGCTGGCATCATTTTTTACCATGTGATAGTGATTTGGGCACAGCAACCACGACAAGAGCTTTAACAAAACACTTTTCATCTCCGTCTCCTTTCTATCTAACCCATCTAAATTAAGTTTATCATATTTAGAATAACTTGTCAATATTGCGTGGGTTTTTGGGGTTTGTTAGGATAATTTCAAGCCGTAGAAGTGGGGCAGGGATACTGCAAGACCTCACTAGGTGTTAAAGCGGCTTTTGGGGTCGCTTTCGCGCTATATGATGCTTAGCGTTATTGGCATGAAATTAGCATATTAGCATCACATTTATGATTACAAGAAAGCAAAAAGAAGAAGCAATTAAAAAGCTCAAAGAAAAATTTGGCGCTTCCGGTTTTGTCGCGTTTTTGAATTTTCACGGTTTGAGCGTGGCTAAGGGAATGGGGCTTAGGCGGGCATTAAAAAAAACAGGCGCCGATTATTTGGTTTCCAAAAAGACGCTCTTGGGAGTTGCGGCCAAAGACGCCGGATTGAGTTTAGATAAAAAAGCGCTGGAAGGTGAGGTCGGGGCGGTTTTTGCTAGGGGCGAAGATGAAGCCCTGGCGGCATCAAAAGAAGTCGCGGCTTTTGCCAGAAAAAACAAGGATATGCTGAAAATTATAGGAGGATTTTGGTCCGCCCCAAAGGGGCGAGATCTCGCCTACGGTGGACAAAATGCGTGGATTGATGCGGCGGAAATTAAAAGATTGGCATCAATTCCTTCGCGCGAGGTGTTGCTGACGCAGCTTGCGTTTATGCTTAGTCAACCAATGGCGAGTTTGGCCAGAGTTTTAAGTGAGGTCGAAAAAAAGTTACAAGTTAATTAAGCGAGTTAAGTAAATTAAGTTATGGCAGATTTAGCAAAAATAGTAGAAGAAGTTTCCAAGCTTTCAGCCATCGAGCTCTCTGATTTGGTTAAAAAGATCGAAGAGAAGTTTGGGGTGTCAGCGGCGATGCCTGTAATGGCGGCTTCAACGGGTGCCGGAGTAGGCGAAGAAGCTAAGGAAGAAAAATCTACTTTCAACGTTGAATTGAAATCGGCTGGAGGCACGAAAATTGCTGTTATTAAAGTTCTCCGCGAAGCTTTGGGCATGGGTCTTGCTGACGCGAAGGGAGTTGCGGATGCCGCGCCAAAGGTGGTAAAAGAAGGCATGGACAAGGCCGCCGCCGAGGAGCTTAAAACAAAGCTTGAAGCCGCCGGCGCGACAGTGGAACTGAAATAATCCAAATCAACGAATTTTATTCGAATGCAACGAATAATATTTGTAGCATTCGTGCTTAATTTGTAGATTAGTATTATGCATGTCTTAGAAAAACTTTTTGGGAGCGCGGCGAGGGTTAAGCTCTTGCGGCTTTTTCTGCTTTCTCCGGAAAAGGTTTTTACTCCCAAAGAAGCGGCTAAAATCTTAAAAATTTCGCGCCGCGCCGCCTCAAAAGAAGCCAAATTTTTAAAAGCTTTGGGATTTTTGCGAAAACGCCCAAACGGCTTTACGCTCTCCCAAACCTTCCCGTATCTTTTGGCTTTGCGGAATCTTTTAGTTAACGCTTCACCGGTATCACGCGAAAAAATGCTGAAGTTTTTTAAAAACAAAGGGAAAATTAAGTTATTGGTTTTGGGCGGAGTATTCGCTGGCGACTTTGCACAAAATGTTGCAGAGAATCGCTTAGACTTGTTGATAGTCGGAGAGTTGCGGCGAGGAACAGTTGAACGGTTTGTCAAAAAAATAGAAGCCGAAGTGGGCAAAGAGCTGAATTGGACCCTTCTCGCGAGCGCCGAATTTGACCACAGGCTTTCTATGCACGATCGCATGCTCCGCGATCTTTTGGACTACCCGCACGAATTTTTGATAAACAAATTGGGGATTGAGTAGGGGCGCATAGTTTAGCGGTAAAACGTTCCGTTCACATCGGAAAGACTCTAGGTTCGACTCCTAGTGCGCCCAAAATTGCGCTTTTCTATGTCGGGGTTTATCCACACCTGCCGGCCAATTTGGCCTATTTTATGTTAAAATGAAGCTGAGAGGCTGTGGTATGAGGCCAAGGGTCGATAGATTTAGCCTTAAAACAGCCTAAAAACGAGGGCTTCTCGAGGGTCCTGGTTTTATTACAGGTTTAAAGCTTTAAAAGCTTAATCAATTAAAATTATATGCTAGTACAAACATGGGGCGATGTTTTAGTCGCATCATTCCAAGCGCTTTGGGGCGGAGTGGTCGCGTTTGTGCCTAAACTCATTGTGGCGTTGGTGGTATTTATCATAGGTTGGGTAATCGCGGTGGCTTTGGGCAAAGTTGTTATGCAAATTATCCGCTCGCTTAAAGTTGACATGGCGCTAAAAAGCTTGGGGTTGGAAGAGGCGGTTTCCAAATCCGGTATGAGATTGGATTCAGGCGCTTTTGTTGGAGGGCTTGTGAGATGGTTTTTCATCTTAGTCTTTTTGCTCGCGGCCGTAGATGTGCTTGGTCTTACTCAAGTTACGGAATTTTTGCGCAGCGTTGTTTTGGCGTACATTCCTCAAGTCATTGTGGCGTCTTTGATTTTGGTTGCGGCTGCACTTTTAGCTGACGTTGTGTATAATGTAGTTTCCGGAGCGGCTAGAGCCGCCGGACTTCCTTCCGCTGGATTTTTGGGCGGCATTTCCAAGTGGGCGATTTGGGTTTTCGCAATTTTGGCAGCTTTATACCAATTAGGTATAGCGGGACCGTTTGTGCAGACGCTCTTTACGGCTTTTGTTGCGATGGTTGCTATTGCCGGAGGCTTGGCTTTCGGATTGGGCGGCAAAGACGCGGCTGCGCGTTATCTTGAAAGACTGCGCTCGGACATCTCGAGTCGCTAAATTTTTTTCTGAAACTGAACTCCAAAAGCCCTCTTGACGAGGGCTTTTGGATTTGCTAGGAATGATGAGAGAAAGGAGAAATAACAAAAATGCAAAGAAAGAGCAAGAAAGTTTTTAAAGAGCCAATTTTATGCACCCATGAGCGTGATTGTTATAATTACGAAGGCGAAACCTTAAAAGCCCACACGAAATTAGTAGAAGCGAAAATACCATTTCAGCTAGTCCCTGTAGAAGATGTTGGGCAGCCAGTACTTTACGATGAGAAAGCAAAAGCATGGAATGGCTTAATGGGAATAGAAGATTACATTAGAAGTTATCAACAGCGGTCCTAAAAACCTGCCGGCAGGCAGGCAGGGCCGCTTTTTTCTTATCTATCCACACCCTATTGACGCCGAAAATGGGGGGAGTATAATGGCAGTACACAACCTATGAATATCAATTTAATCTTAATTAGCCAACAAAGCGGAGGAACTGACTGGTGAATTTTTAGCTAGTCTTTAAAACCCCGCTTCAAGGCGGGTTTTTGGGTTAAAAATACTCATAGAGTGTGAGAACTTTGACAAGATTAGTTAACCCCCGACACTATATCGTGGCATTGCAGATTTCTGCTAAACAAGTTGGCGGAATAGTGATGGTCACGATCTGGCGGTTATTGTCGGCGTGGCAATCGTTCTGCAAGGGGCAGAATGCCACGATTAGTGTGGGGGTAAATTCGTAAGTGCATTTTCTAACAAGACGGTTACACCCCGCTAAGCGGGGTTATAAAGGGCGTATGGTGGATGGCTCGAGATAGTATGGGCGATGAAGGACGTGGCGTGACTGCGTTAAGCTTGGGGGAGGTGTCTAGCAACCTTTGATCCCAAGGTCTCCGAATGGGGAAACCTGATTTGCTGAAAAGCAAATCAGCCCGGTCGAATGACTGGGCAGCGAACCCGCTGAAGTAAAACATTTCAGTAAGCGGAGGAAAAGAGAACAATAGTTTATTCCCTTAGTAGCGGCGAGCGAAAAGGGACCAGCCTCGCCTAGATGCGAGTCTAGGCGGGAGAGCCCAGATCCCGATTTCTTATTTAATTTATTAAATATGTCGTCGGGAAGTTGTAAGTTTAGTCCGTTTGAGGGTTAAACCTCGAGGAGAGTTCAACAATTAAGGTTTGTCTAGTAGAGCGGTCCTGGAAAGGCCGGCCAAAGAGGGTAATAGCCCCGTAAACGAAAGTCACCTTTGACTCTCTGGACTTTACTTGAGTACCTCGATAAATGTATGCGTCGGGGGAAACTGCCGGCACGAGCCGGTAAGGCTAAATACCATCTATCATCGATAGTGAACTAGTACCGTGAGGGAAAGTTGAAAAGCAGCCCGGTGAGGGCGATGAAATAGTACCTGAAACCATATGCCTACAAAGAATGGGAGCTCCGATGCGCAAGCATCAGGGGTGACCGTGTGCCTATTGAAGAATGAGCCAACGAGTTATCCTGCACCTTTTGTCTAAGGGCATCTAGCCTGGAGGCAAAGGGAAACCAAGTCTTAATAGGGCGACTTTGATATTTATTTATCAAAAAAAGGTGTTGGATAGACCCGAAGCCAGATGAGCTTACCATGACCAGGGTGAACCTCGCGTAAATGCGGGGGGAGGCCCGAACCGGTGAGCCGTTCAAAACTCTCGGATGAGTTGTGGTAAGGAGTGAAAAGCTAATCGAATCTGGTAATAGCTGGTTCTCTCCGAAATAGCTTTACGGCTAGCGGCCCGCAAAACTTAGGAGGTAGAGCTACTAGATGGACTTGATAGGGAGAAATCTCGCGAGTCCAACTAAACTCCGAATGCCTGAGGTTTAGTGCGGGCTAGTCAGACTATGGGGGCTAAGCTCCATTGGTCAAAAGGGCAACAGCCCAGATCTCAATCTAAGGTCCCTAAATGT
>MFHO01000008.1 GCA_001778635.1 Candidatus Giovannonibacteria bacterium RIFCSPHIGHO2_02_FULL_45_13
AACGACTCTTCGCCCAACAGATCCACCGACGAAGAAGTAATTTTATCTTTCGCGGAATATTTCCCTGTCGTGGTACCCAAGCTTTCGCGCATAGGCACAGGAATAACTTGCACATGCTCCAGACATTTTTTTACGTCCCCGCCGTATCGCGACATGAGCTCATACCACAAATACTCGGTGGACGCGCCAAGCGGACGCCTTCGCTCATAGAGCGCCTCAATAGCGTTGTCTTTGAAACCCTGATGCGCAAGAAATTCCTTAGACTCGTCGCTTGATTCAAAGAGATTCATCGCGAGAGTCGTCGGATCTTCAAAAGTAAGAGAGTGCATCTCGTCCACTTTTTCGTCGTATTTCAAAGCATCAACCAACCCAACGAATTTAAAAGTGTACTTGCGGTTTTCCTGCTTCATGAGAAATGCCCTGTATTTTCTGCAAACATAATCAACGAAAAAAGTTTTTCCGTTTCCCGGCTCGCCGACCAAAACAAAAGCCATCTCTTTGGCCGATCCGCCCTCGGCAGCATTTTTTACAAAATGCACGAAGTCGTTAATCTCGTCATACCAGCCAACGATATGAATTTCCCCTTCGCGAAAGAATGGAAAATCGTAAACCGTGCGCCCGGCGTGAATCTTTTTTTCCGGCTTCTTTCCCAAAATCATCCTAGCCACGCCCTGTGCGGCATTTTCAAACCGCCTCCTGCCGCTGAGAACTTCAACCACATGAAATGCCAATCTCTCGTTATCCGCAACTACTTTGCGTTCTGACATTTTGGCCTCCTTTTTGTCAAAAAGCCACAAATTGTTTCTATCTTTAGAGCTAACAAATATCACAACATTCCGTCAAGTATTGACAAAATAAAAAAAACAGGTTATTGCAAGGCTTTCGTTTAAATGTTTTTTATGCTATAACAAAAAAGCGCGAGCGTAGCTCAATGGCGGAGCACCGAGCTTATACCTCGGGGGTTGTAGGTTCGAGTCCTACCGCTCGCAAAATTTTAAGTCACTCCGTGGGCTTTGACGAATTTCGCGAATTCGTCGCGCTCGACTGTCTCTTCTTTTATAAGTTTTTGCGCCAAGGCGTCAAGCGCGTTTTTGTGGCGGGTTAAAACTTCTTTGGCTTTTTTAAGGGCGTTTTGCATAAGCCGCGTTACTTCTTTATCAATCAAGGTCGCCCATGTTTCGGAGTAATCCCTCTCCGCCGAAAAATCTTTTCCCAAAAACACATGGGCTTCGTGGCCTCCGAAAGCCAAGGGCCCGATTTTTTCGGACATTCCGTATTTTGTAACCAGCGCGCGCGCGAGATCAGTTGCTTTTTTCAGATCGTCCGACGCGCCGGTGGTAAGTTCGCCGAAAGCTACGATCTCGGCGGCATACCCGCCCAAAGAAACCGCAAGCTGCGAAATAAAATGTGTCTTTGAATAAAGATGCCTGTCCTCCGTAGGAAGAGCCAAAGTAAAACCGGCGGCGCGGCCTCTTGAAATTATGGAAACTTTATGAATTAGATCGGTTTCAGGCAAAGCAGCGGTTACAAGCGCGTGCCCTGCTTCATGATAAGCTGAAATTTTCTTTTCCTTCTCCGAAAGCACATGGCTTTTCCTTTCCGGTCCCAAAAGCACTTTTTCTATGGAATTAATAAGATCCATCTGCGTCACGTGTTTTCTGTTTTCGCGCGCCGCCAAAATCGCAGCTTCGTTTATCAAATTAGACAAATCCGCGCCGGAAAAGCCTGGGGTGCGCTCGGCGATTCTGCGCAAATTGACGTCCCCGTCCAACGGCTTTTTCTTTGAATGAATTTTTATAATATCCTCGCGATCGTTAATATCCGGCAAATCCAAAATCACGCGTCTGTCAAATCTCCCCGGCCGAAGCAAAGCAGGATCCAAAACGTCCGGCCGGTTGGTCGCCGCCATTACAATAACTGACTCATTTGTTTCAAAACCATCCAGCTCCACCAAAATCTGGTTTAGTGTCTGCTCCCGCTCGTCGTGCCCTCCTCCCAAACCGGCGCCTCTGTGACGCCCAACCGCATCAATTTCGTCAATAAATATAATGGCAGGAGCGGCTTTTTTAGCCATCTTAAAAAGATCCCTGACTCTAGAAGCGCCGACGCCTACAAACATCTCAACAAACTCCGAAGCCGACATGTGAAAAAACGGCACTCCCGCCTCACCTGCGACGGCTTTTGCCATCATAGTCTTGCCGGTCCCCGGGGCGCCCATCAAAAGCACGCCCTTGGGAATCCGCGCGCCGATGTCTATGAATTTTTTCGGAGACTTTAAAAAATCCACGATCTCAACCAGTTCTTCTTTGGCTTCCTTGGCTCCAGCGACGTCTTTGAAAAGCACACGCTCTTTCGCGTCTTTGGGATTAATCACGCGCGCGCGGGACTGCCCGAAAGTGAAAGCCTGAACATTCGCCCGCTGTACTTGTTTGGCGGTCAGCCAGAAAAAAGCGACTATCAGTAAAAACGGCACAAGAAACGGCAAAACCGCCCCAAACCAATAAAGCGCGCCTGACGGATTTCTGACGTCAATTGAAACGGCGCGCAGTTTTTCATCGGAAACCCCGTAATTTCTCAAAGTTTCGGAGAGCGCCGCCTCATTTTCTTTTTTGGATTTAAGTTCTTCCCCGTTTTTCAGAGTAATTTCAAGATCCGAATCTTTTACCGCAATTTTAGAAACTTCCCCAGTGTTTATTTTCCCAACCAATTCCGAAAGCGAAATTTCTTTAACCTCCTTAAAAGTCCCCACCAGCGAAGTGTACAAAAACGCCAAAAGCATGAGTATTATCAGCGCCCCCAGTATGTTTTTAGATAAAAGTTGCATGTCCATTATTATACCAAATAAAAAAATCCCGGCAAGCGCGAAATTATTAATTATAGATATCGTGGTCTCCTATGTCTAAAAATGTTATGTCATCGCCATCAAACTCAAAAATAATGCGATACTTTACATCTACAGAAAAACTCCAAAAATCTCTCAGCTCGCCGTGAAGTTTGTGCGTTTTTAGTCTGCCGTCTTTTGGGTTTGCTCTAAAAATAGACTCCTTCCGTTCGGCCTTTTGCCGAACGTCAAAAGGTAAATCTTTAAAAGATTTTTGAAAACGTGGGTGATAGAAAATTGTCATTGATACTTAACCCAACGACTTAAGCGAGCGCAATACTGGCAATTTTCCTGTTTGTTTCAGCAATTTTGCTTCACGAGACCACCTCAATACATCCTCTTTGCGCGGGACTTTAAAAGCCCTATCCCAAAGCTCTTTAAACTCGCGTTTCGGCATAACCACAAGCTCCTCGTCGCCGGTTATGGTCTTTGGGATAGTTAAAACGTTTGATGTGTTCATAATGCAATTATACCAAAATAAAAAAATCCCGGCAAGCGCTGTGTGCTTGTTTGCACACGCGCCTGCCGGAATAGAAATCGCTTATTTTTTGCGATCCTCCAAACGCTGGATGCGATCTTCCAAGCGGTCGATTTGACTTGATAGATACCGCAGGGAGCCAGCTTTCCTCCTCACCATCATTCTAAAATATTTACTAATTTGCCCGTGGTATCTAGGAGCTAGCCGCTTGCCTGTCGAAAGGTACGCTGCAGCCACAGATTCAGCCTTTTGGAACATCGCGAGCATTGCTTTGTGCTCGGCCAAAGTGTTGGGCCGATTTTCTCTCCAAATATCCTCCATGCCGTTGCTGATCTCACCAATAGTTTCTACCAACGCTTGGGCAACGGAGGCTATTAGTTTGCGGTGCCCAATAGTATCAGCCTGATCATTATTCTCGCGATCCTTGTACTTGCGGAGCACAATATCCAAAATAGCATCGAGCGACACCGACGGAGAACTCCCAAAAACGTACAGCATCGCATGATAGTGTGCCAAAAACTCAATTGCTTCCGTAAGCGCGCGGAACATCAAAAATGATTTTTGCGCTAAATTGCGCAAGCCAAAAATTTCTCCGCAGTCATTGATCAGCCGCGTATACAGGTCAGCGAACTCATGTGATCTTTCCTCGCGATTATTAACCATTTCGCTCAGCACCTTGGCAGCTTCCCGTATTCTTTCGTCCAACTCGTAAGCGATGGCTTGGTCGCACTTTCGCTCGTAAAAAACCTCAGCGGCCCTGCTTTCAAACTGATTCAGCTCTTGCGCCAAACCAGTCAAAGGCTTGCTTTTACTGTCCGTCTTTCTTTCCTCCCATCTCTTTCTTTTTCTTTGTTTTTTTACCGAATTTTTCAAAGAGCTTACCGCTAAAAACGTCTGACGTTCTCACTGGCAAACTCTCAAAGTTTATTTTTATTTTTTAAAAGTATCCCGGCAAGCAGGAAGTGGAATTTCTCTTCCACTCTGCTTGCCGGGGATAACATTGCCTTACCGCTGAAAATCCTGACGGGCGCGAAGCCGCTCGCGGATTCCCGACAGCTTGTCGTCCATGCGCTGGCGCAATTCTGCGCCTTTTTGGCGAGCGGCGACGATTCTTTCGGCAGACTCCCGCTTCATGAACCGAGGCGTCATTTTCTGCTCGTTGACCGCCACCTTTCGGTTCGTCACCACTACATCGTCAGCGACAACCTGCTTGCACGGCTCGCAAACAGCAATGAACTCTTCGCCCAAATCTGGGGTGTAATTCCCGACGGAGTTTCCGCTCCTCGGAGACACCCATCGCTTAGGCAAAAAGAGTCCGCCGAGCGCCACGCAATCGCGAGAGACTTCGAGGTCGCAGTGGACCAGTTCACCAATCGAGCCATCTACCTCCAACTGCGGATGTCGCGCATCCCGCAACTCGAAGTTAAAGATCTCAGCCTCAACTTGTGACAGAGACACATCGTGCTGTCCTTCGTACACGCCGTACAACTCGCCTTTGTAGAACGAGTGCCCCACGCGGCAATGAGCGTCTTTGGTGAACTGATACTGTTTCACCTCAACACCCGTTGCCTCTTGAAGCCCTTCAGCCGCCACTTCGGTCGGCGTAATAACAATCTTCTTTCCCATGATTCTTTCCTCCTTTTCCTTTTCTATTTTTTCGCCTTTGTCAAACCCGCAAAAATGCGGGCACCTTGAGAATGCTGACCAAACTGACCTCAACAACCACAACCCCATCAGCCTCATCATGCGCCTCAATTTTGAGATAGTAGGGCGCATTCATTCCGGGATCCATTGCCTTAATGAACAACGGCTCAAACTTTCCGTCTTCGCCCGGATAGGACAAACTTAGATAATCAACATTGCTGCTCCTATCCGAGTTGAAACCGAAAACCCTGTCTTGATTTTCCTGTTTCAACTCCTTAGCTCGGCCGCACAACATGTTGGCAGCAAATTTATGCCCGCCGCGATGTCTGTGTAAACAGAGCCTCTTGAAAAGGCCGTTCTCCGGCTTGTCGCCTTTCTTGATGTGAACCTTAAAGGCCACACGCCGAACCGCCGATCGCAAATTCGGAAAATCGCCGATGCTCGGATGATAATGCCGATCCACGGTTTCCTTTCCGCCGTCCGCGTCGGTCTTAATGACAAGCGGATTAAACTTTTTCTCCACCGCCTCTTTGGCCCGGTAGATCATTTTATCCGCTTCAAGCTCGGCAACAGACGGAACCTCAACCACATCCACATATTCTGGCATGACACCGGCTGGCAGCGTTGTCTCCAACGCAATCCGCAGATGATCATCCACCCGCACCCACCGTTTCCAATTCAGTTCCTCCATAAAAAACCTCCTTTCGGGCTATTCGGGACACACTTTGTCAAAAAAACCTAATTTACTAAACCTGTCCCCATTATACTCCTTTTATAAAAATTGTCAAGGGGGCGTGGCAAGGCTATTTGTGATATTATTTTTATATGAAAACGGATGTTGAAGCGCTAAAACAAAAACTTGGGCACATTTTCGAAGCCTCCGGCGAAGTCGGCTTAGTTTATCTTTTTGGCTCGCAAGCAAACGGCCGCGCCGCTAGCAAAAGCGACTATGATTTTGGGGTTTACTTTTTAGAAACTGACCCAGTAAAAAGGGGCAATCTGGTTTTTCACTTTTCATCCGAGATTTCTAAATCGCTCTCTACGGATAAAATCGACATTCATAGCATTAACGACATTGAATCGCCGGAGCTAAAATATCAAATCATTGCGCAAGGCAAATTAATTTTTGAACGCGAGCCGCACCGTTTAATCTTAGAGCCGAAGACGCTCAACGAATATTTCGATTTTACATACTTGCTTAAAAAATATAATTTGACTCGCGCGCAATGAGCAATCTTCAAGTCATAGAAAACCAAATAAGCTACATACTCAAACACGGGAGGCGCTTGATATTCTCGGCGAAGAAAAAGTTTTGCCTCTTGAATTCTTGGCGGAATTTCACAAAATTGTCGGTTTTCGCAACGCTTTGGCGCACGATTATCACGACTTGAGAATAGATGTCGTTTACAGCGTCTTGCAAAATAACTTGCGGCAAGTTTCGCAATTTATTGAATATTTAAAAAAATACTTTAATCTCTAAAGCAAAATCCCGCACCTTTTAGTTAAAAGGCGCGGGATGACAATACCCCTTTTTAAGGCTGATTTGGCTCGATTGGTCCGACCGGCAAACCGATTCGTTGAACAAGCGACAAGGCCGCTTGTTCAATTTCCTCGTCGTTATAGTTTGACTCCATTTTGATGCATTCTTTTCCAGGGTGTTTCTTAAAATACTGCTTGTAGCTCTCCCAGGAAATCGTAACGCCAAAAGAAGCAGAATGAGGCGTACAGTTCTGAACAAATTCTACCGTAAAATCATCCCCATCGCTGTCTTCAAAACTTCCCGGCGGATGACTTTTGAATCGTAGAATTTTTCCATTGTCCTGCATCATCGCTAAAACGCCACTGACTCTCGCCTCAAACTCTCTTCCTTCTCGCGATCTCCGATCTGCGTAGTCCGAATCGTGAAAGTGAAAATCTCTGTGTCTGTTTTTTTTGACTTGCCTCTTCTTTGAAACAGAAATCCATCGCTTCTGCCTCATAACAACTCCTCCTTTCAGTTTATAAATTAAGGGGGCGCGAAGCGCCTCCTTTTAGGATCTCGATCAACTATGCGGTCGCATCTGCTGGCGCTGGCTGGCCTTTGGCCCACCTTTTTTCTTGCTAGGTTGAACTTTCACCTTGCGAGTCCCGCCGCCAGCCAGTTGCTCTGGCGTCGGCGACCACCGCTCCAGCGGTTTCCACCCCTTCGGCACCACCACCGGCCGCTCGGCTTCACTGATAAGGCGACCGAGCTTTCTGCTCGCGTCGCCTAAAGCGAGGCGGCGTTGGTTGAGCTCATGAATCCGTGTGCCAACTAACCTCCCCAGCAAACTCTGGCGTTCGCGAGCATCCTTCGAGTTGTACGAGTTGGGGGTGCGCTTTGCGCTCTCAATCTGCGCCTCAACAACGTTCAGCTCTCTCTGAATCTCATCGCGTCGCTCTTTCAGCCGCGCGACTGAACTGTAGTCTTTCATTTCTTTCTCCTCCTTTTCAAAATTTTTTTGTCCGTTGTTTTTTTTACCGGCCGTATCTCAAATCCACATCAGCCACCTTGCTCGGTCGCTCTTTTCTCTCAACCACGCGCAAAGAAATCGCCCTAGGCGCCTTATCGGCCTTGCTCGGCGGTAAAGCGACATAAGTCACTTTCGTTCCTATCTCCGGAACAAATCCGCCGCGCGCAACCTCTTTCCAAGTGAAAAACACAGAATGGGACTTCTCGCGACAATCAGAGTCACTACATTTCGCTTCATCACGATGCAAAAAGCCCCTACCGTAAGGCGCCATTCGATCGGTGCGCCGATCGTATTTGTCGAAATCAAATCTTGAAACAACGCCGCTCCCCTTAAGAAGCTTATCTTCAGGAACCCTGGCCATAACTTTCTCCTCTCTTCTCTGGAGTTGTCCGCCAGAATAGATTTAACGGACTCTGACTATATTATACTCCTTTATAAAAACTTGTCAAGGGCGCGGAGGGCGCGGCTTTGCCAAGTGTAATTTTGAACTTTTTGGAGAGCGCTTTGAGATATTTTAGAAGCAAGTTGCGAATCTTCCAAAATTTTTTTAATTGCGCGAGCCAAATCTGTTGAATCATTAGGCATAAAAAATTCCGCTTCTTGGTCCGTTAAAATTTCTTGAAGCGATGGGAGTTGAGAAGCAACAATTGGTCGACCGGAAGCCATGTATTCAAAAAGTTTGAGCGGCGAGGTATACTCCTCGGAAATTTTTGATCCTTTTTTATTTGGTAGAACTAAAACATCGGCCGCGCGAAGCCACAACGGGATTTCGGAGTACGGTTTTTGACCAACAAAATGAAGGTTGGTTTTCTTTTTTGCCTTCGGCAAATTTCCCCCAACAATATAAAATTCTACATCCTGAAATAATTCGGCTGCTTTGGTTAAAATATCTATCCCTTTCCACTCAAAAAGTTGTCCAGTGTATAAAACAATTTTTTTCTCCTGCGGCAAGCCAAGTTTTTTTCTTGCTTCTGCTTTTGAAATTTTTATATCAAATTTTGCCAAATCCACGGCATCGGGCAAAATTAAAATTTTATTCTCCGGCACACCAAATTTCACAAGGTCATTCTTAATAAAACTTGTTAAAACTAAAAGCGCTTTGGCCCTTTTCCAAATTTTTTGCTGCAAAAAATTTGGCTTCGCCGGCAAAGAGTGAATCTCAAGCGCTATATTTTTGAAAAATAGGCCAGCTAACCATTCTCGCGTGTACAAAATATCGTAGCGCCTAAAAAATAAATAAATCGCTGATGAAATTAAAAATGTTATTGTCTCGACAAAAAACCCGAAACTTCCCAAGCCGAAAGTAATTAAATCCAGCGTCGGCAGTTTTGTGATTTTAAAATTTCTGCGAACGCCGTAATAATCAAACGGATCTTGTTTAATTGGATTCAACCGCCTCGGTATCACCAATTCAACCTCAATTTTATTCGTGTCATTCGCATGTAAATTCGTATCATTCGCATCGCACAAAGCGAAGCTTTGGCACATTTGCATTATCTGAATCCCATGAGCTTTTTCTGTGGGAATTCTGGCGTTGGCAATGTAGATCAGTTTTTTCATATTTTTACCTTATAAATTTTTGCCCAAATCTGAAACACAAACAGAGCCCACAAAATATTGAAATTATACCTCCTACCCTCAACGTGATCCCTCAAAATATTTTGTGTTTCGCGCCATTTAAAGATATTCGCCGTCTCCAAATAATACTCCCGAGACAGCGCTTCGCGCGCCATTTTGTAAATTTCCGGATTTCTCAACCACTTCGCCCCGGGAGAAAACCAGCCTCGCTTGGGCTGATCTAAAAGAAAATCAGGAATCCGCCCGCGAAACGCTTCTTTTAAAATTATTTTTGTGTTTCTAAAATTAACTTTATATTTAAGCGGAATCCTCGCGGCGAATTCCACTAAATCTTTATCCAAAAGCGGGACTCTCGCTTCCACAGCCGCCGACATTGACATCTTGTCTGTGCGCATCAAAGAATCATCCACCAGCCAGCTTTTCCGGTCAACGCTCATAAACAGCTCCTCGAAAGTTTTGAACGGATTAGATTTAAAATAACGCTCGGCAAAAAACGAGTAGCCGATGCCTTGTTCAAAACACTGATCGCTCACAACTTCCCGCAAGATCGGGTCCTTTTGGAACATAAAACGCGCGAATCTGCGGACTCCCTTCGGCAAAATTAAAGACGCTCCGGGAAAATAGCCGAGCGCGCGGCTTAATCGATACCTTTCATACCCGCCGAAAAGCTCGTCGCCTCCGTCTCCGCCCAAAACGACGTCCACTCCTTGGCTCTTGGTAAACGCCGCGAGCTTCATCATTGGAATCGCCGTGGGGTTGGCAATCGGCTCGTCTAAATGATAAATTGATTTTTCAAAACATTCTAAAGCGTCGCCTTCAGAAAGCAAAACTTCGTGATGATTAGCGCCATAATGTTTGGCGGTATTGCGCGCCAGATAAAAATCCTGATTAAATTTTTCCTCATCGTTTTTATTCGGCAATTTAAAGCCCACGGAAAAAGTATCAATATTGCCGCGCGCCTCGCGCATAGAATCCAAAACAGCGCTGGAATCTATCCCCCCGGAAAGATAAAGTCCGATGGGCCGGTCGGAAATTAATTGCCTTTCAACGCTTTTTAAAACTTCTTTCCTTAAATTTTCGGCAATAGTTTCGCGCGAAGAATCAAAATAATTTATCTCTTTAATATCCCAGTATTTTGTGAGTTTAAGCTCTCCGTTGCTGCAAACACCGTAATGAGCCGGCGGGAATTTATATATTCCCTCAAACATAGTTAAGGGTTCCGGCACGTAAAGAACGCGCAAGTAATGGTTAAAGGCTTCGCGATTCAACACCCGCTGCACATCGTGCTCTAAAATTGCCTTAATTTCGGAAGAAAAAATGAATTTGTTGTTATCTAAAAAATAATAAAGTGGTTTTACGCCAATTTGATCGCGCGCCAAAAACAATTCTCCGCGTACGCGGTCCCAAATCGCAAACGCGAAAATACCGTTGAGTTTTTTAACCGAATCGCGGCCCCACTTTTTATAAGCAGCCAAAATTACTTCCGTGTCGCTTGCGGTTTTGAATTGATAAGCATCGGCGAGTTCGATTTTTAAATCTTTAAAATTATAAATTTCGCCGTTAAAAACAATAATTAAATTTCCGTCGCCGGACGCCATCGGCTGATTCGCCGCGCCGCTTAAATCAATAATACTTAGGCGGTTGTGACCAAAAGAAATTTTGTCATCCAAAAAAACGCCGGTACCGTCCGGCCCTCTGTGGCGAGTTACCTGATTCATTTTTAAAATCAAGCCCTCGTCCTTAAAATTAAACCCGTTTATCGCGCACATACAAAATTTGTTTTTTAGTAAGCAGATATAAAATGTAAAAATGCTGCAACAAGGTTAAAAGCTGAATCCGCGGCGGCATTGAATTCTTAAATCCGTAAAGAAGATACATTTTTGGAATCCTGTATAAATACCCGGCAATGATACGCAGTCTTCTGTAAATACACCAGTAAATGAACGGCCACAGCGGCCCGCCCGGCTCCATAATGTCTGATTCCCAGTTGGCATACATTTTTTGGTATTTCCAGAAATTTTCAACCCGTTCCTTGGGCCAGTGAAAGTCATAAAAGTTTTTTAACTCGCCTACATTATATTTTTTCCTGTCAAATTCCAAACGATCATGAATTTTGCCCTTGAAATATGGGTTTATTTTTCTATTTATTAATCTGGTTTGATACGAAGGATAAGAGGCTTCGTGTTTGATTTCTTTGCCGTCTAAAAAAAGGCGCGTAGGCATGCGGTAAACCAAAAATGGCGGCGCGGGATCGGTCGCGATTTTTCGGATCTCTTCAATAATTCCTCTGGAAAGCGCGTCGTCCGAATCCATAAAAAAGTACCAATCGTAAGAAGCGGCATCCATATTTCGCTGGCGGACGTTCGCTTTGTCTTTCACACAGCGCAAATTCGGCTCATCTGAATCATATTGCTTCACAATTTTTGCGCCGTACTCGCGCGCGATATCTAAAGTATTATCCGTTGAATTGCCATCGCAAATTATAATCTCTGCAAAATCTTTTACAGAATCCAGACAGCGCCGGAGCGTATCTCCTGAATTCAAAGTCAGTATTCCGATTGAGCATGGAATTTTATTCATAAATTTTTTATTATCTTCTCTACTAAATTATCTAAGTTATGATTATCTACTACAATTTTGCGTAAAGACATACCCGCCTGCCGGACGGGCAGGTCTCTATTTAGGTGTGCAATTCTTCCGGCAATTAAATTCGCGTCTTTTGGCAAAACATCCAACATGCCGGAAAACGCCTCGCTTGTAGTCAAAACAGGAAGCCCGCAAGCCATCGCTTCTAAAACAGCCTTATCAAGGCTGCCGGTTTCGCTTGCGTGCAATAAAACATCGTGGCCATTATAAACATCCAACATCTCGTCATAAGTTTTTGCGCCGATAAAATTGATATTGTTGCGTAAATTTTTCTCCGCAATCAAATTCTCCAGTTTTTTTTTGTATAGAAAATCAAGCTTCGTTATCGGCGCTCCTACAATATCTAAAATTGCATTGCGCTCCTGTTTTACTAAAACCGAAACAACATCAATCAAAAATTCGTAATTTTTAGATTCCGAGATTCTGCCGACGGAGAGCAGCTTAAGCGTGTTTTTCTCGCTCTTTAGAGTTTCGCGCCTTGGCGCGAAGCGGTTAGTATCAATTCCATGGCCTGTTACAACTATTTTTTGCGAATTCAAGCGGCAGCTTTCCGGCGAAGCCGTAAAAATTTTTGCCGTCAACTTTTCTGCGACCCGCAAAGAAAACGTCACCGATTTGTGCGTGTACCATAAAAATATTGGTTTTCTGTACAAAACCGCCGCAGGCCAAATAAAAACAACCCACGCCGGAATCATATGCACAAACACGGCATCTGCTTTCGACAAAATAGAAAACAGATATTTATAAAAATTTAAATAGCGCCTGATTCTGCCGAATTTCTTTTCTTTACCCAAAGAAAAAACTTCGACATTGGCTGGCAAATTATGCTCGCCGACAAAATTCGCGACAACAAAAACCCTGTCCGTTTTCTCCGCAAACTTTTTTAACCACTCATGAAAAAACCCCAAATTATCGTCGCCTTTGTCAACTTTCTGCGTAAAAATCAGCAAATTCATGCAGCTTTTTTAAAATATTTTTCAAGAAGCCACGAGCTGGATTGCACCTTGCCTCCGCGGCCGACGTTGAAAACCATCTTGCAGCCGATTTTTTTGCAGACTGCGACCTCCGGAATGTTATCCAATTTTCTGTCGCCGCCGTTGGCAAAAATATGCGGACGGATTTTTAAAAGCTCGGCGCAAACGCTCATATCTTGCGGTTTTTGGGGATGACTTGTAAAAATAACATTATCAACGCCGTAAATCGCTTCAATAATTTCTTTGCGTTCATGCTGCTGCATAAAAACGTGGCCCTTTTTCTTCTTTAACCAGTTGTCGTTATTTAAAATAACAACAAGCTTGTCGCCAAATTTTTTGGCGTCGCGAAACATCCGGACATGCCCGATATGCACGGGGTCGAATCCCCCGCTTACCGCAACAATTTTTTGTTTGCTTATTTTTTTAGGCATTGCTTAAAACTATCCAAATATAACCCCAAATACTCGCCTTTTGTTTGATGTAAAATCTGTCTTGGAAAAGGCAGGCGCCCATGAAGCACGGCGGTTAATTTGTTTTTTAAATCTTCCATATCTCCTGCTCTAAAGACGCATTCCGGCTCTAAAATTTCAGAAGCGATACCAACGCCCGAAGAGACAATTTTTGCGCCAGCTGCGGCCGCCTCAACCAAAGTCCGTCCATATCCTTCGTAATTAGAGGTAAGCAAAAACAAGTCGCAGGTTTTGTAGTAGGAAGCAATGTCGGAAGTATGTGGTTCAAAAATTACAAAATCTTGAATCTTAAAACTTGAAACTTGAAACTCTAAATTTTGGAGTTCGGAGCCGTCGCCGACAATGAGAAGCAATGGCATAACCCCCTCCCCGCCCCCTCCCCCTTCATAAGGGGGAGGGGTAAGGGGTGGGGGCAACTCTTTCATAATTTCCGCAAATGCTTCAATCGCAAATCCAATATTTTTTTCTTTTGTTATCCGCGAGGCCATCAAAATTATAAACCGCCCGGGATATTTTTTGCGAAGATCGGTTTGGATTGGCGCGTTTTTAATTTTTTCTACGTCAACAAAAATCGGCAAAACAATTACTGGACATCGGATGTCCTTAAGAACATCCGATGTCCCAAATATTGAATTTTTGATCCTTTCCGAAACAACCCTGATGCAACTTGCCCTCGGCAACAAAAATCTCGCCAACCGCACTCGCACCATATTAATGTCAAACATCGAATGTTTGACAAAATGGGGGCTGAAAATATCGGTGTGTATCTGCATCTGCCACGGAGTTTGAAAAAGACGCGAAAAAACCCAAGCTAAAAAAGAGTGCTCAATGTCCTGCGCCGTAATCACATCATACTCATGGCTCCAAAGCATCATAAGCCCTTTTAAAAATCCTGCAAAAAAACTAAAGACGTTTCCGCGGCAAACTAAAATAGCCAGTTCGCCAAGAACTTGTCTGTACTCTTCTATTCGTTTTCCGGTCTCCGATTTCGGATCCCAAACCCCCGGATCCCCGCTGATCATTAAGACTTTCATAATAATATTTTAATCGTTTCCTTAATCATCCTTTCTTTTGAAAATTCGCTGGCTTTTTTCTTGGCATTTTGGGCCAACTTTTGGGCAAGAGTGGGATTACTCAAAACATCTAAGATTTTTGATTTTAAAGCGTTTTTGTCATTAAATTTTACCAAAAAACCAGACTCGCCGTTTTCAATGAGCTCTGAATTTCCACCGGCGTCAGTAGTTACAACCGGCACACCAAGCGCCATCGCTTCCAAAATCTGATGGGAAAAACCTTCGTAGACAGTGTTTAAAACAAAAACATCGGCGGCGCGCAAATAAAGCATGAGTTTTTCTTTTGGCTCATTATTTAAAATAAAAAGTTGAGTGTCCGGAATTTGCCGTGAAATTTCAGGCATTAAATCTCGCAGTATCTGAAAACCTTTCCACGGGACGTCTCTTCCAGCAGAAACTAAAATCCTTCCGGAAATGCCGAGTTGTTTTCTGGCGTTTTCTTTAGAAATATCTATTTCGGGCGCGGCAAAGGAGTTGTAAACAACAGAAATTTTGTCCGACGGAACGCCACACATCGCGACAATTTTTTTCAAATATTCGCTCGGTACAATTATTTTCTCCGCGTGGTTGGCAACAAATTTTTGAATTTTACGCAAAATTTCAACCTCCCATCTGTATTTGTTTTGCAAAAAAGCCTCCAGCGTCTCTCTAACTCCGAACCGCTGAACTCCCTGTTCCCACGCGTAATCACCTACAATTTTCAAAATAAATTTTTTGCGCAGTATTTTTGCGGCAATTGCCGCAGGCAACCCAACACTGACCGAATCCTGCGCGAAAATGACGTCGGCGTTTCTGCCGTAGGCAATAAGCCGTACGCCGTAAGCAATATGCCGCAAGATTTTTGGAAAGCGCCGAACACTACCGAAACTCAAAACGCGTACTCCGAAATCGCGCTGCGGTAGCTCGTTCAGCAAAATTTTGCTGTATGTAGCAGGCCCGCCAACTTCTGGCGGGAAAATTCCGGTGGCAATTAAAATGCGTTTTTTAAAATTAAGTTCGTGATTAAAAATCTTCGCATAATTTTGCGCAATTTTATCCCAACAGAATCTTTCTTCTACCATTTTTCTCCCATTTTCCACAATTTGCTCTGTCAACTTTTTATTTTCGAGCAATAATTTAATCTTTTCCGCCAAATCTTTTGGGTCGTCAACTTTTGCAAAAAGCCCAGTCTCGCCGTCTTTTATAATATCCAAAATACCCCCAACCGGCGTGCCAATAATCGGCAATCCGGCGGCAAGAGCCTCAACAAAAGCATTGCCCATCCCCTCCGAGCGCGATGGACGGACAAATATGTCAGCTTCGGCTAAATATTTTGGGAGCTCATCGTAAGGAATAGAACCAAAAAATTTAACATTAGATTGAAGTTGGAGATTAGAAGTTAGAAGTTGGAGTTTATTGAATTCTGATCCGTCGCCGACAATATGCAATTTGATATCCAGCGTTTCTTTTTTAAGTTCTGCAATCGCGCGTATCAAAACATCGACACCGTTTTTTGGAACTAAACGAGAAACAGTAATCACCGTTGGATAGGGGGTGGGTTCTTTCCTCCGATTAACTTTTTTCAAATCCACTCCGTTATGAATCACGGCTTGCTCACCAATAAATCCGTATTGATTGCACAGTTTCATCAAATAACTGGAAATCGCCGTAACATAATCGGCTTGCAAAAGAATCAAACGAAACGCCAAATTCATAAAACCAAATCGTCCACGCGCAACACGCTCGTCTCCGTAACCATATTGAATTGTAAAAACCAAATGAACCTGAAGATAGAACATTTTCAAAATTGCGGCGGTCAAAGAACCAAACGACAAGTCCATCGCCCAAAAAATTATTTTTGCGTCGCTTCGCGCTCTGATTCGTGTAATTTCGTGTATTGCGGCAAGGCAACCCAAAATCGGCAGCAAAAACTTATCAAATTTATTTCCGAGCCCCAACCGTACCACCAACCCATCGTCTCTTGCCTCTCTTTTCGGGAGGTCGCGCCGCATCCACGAAGTAAAAATTACAAAATCAAACTCATTTTTGAGTCTTTTAGCAACTTGTTCTATCGCCACCTCCGCTCCCCCGATAAAAGGATGGTATGCGGTAGAGAAAACAAAAATAATTGGTTTTTTGCCCGGTTCTTGCATTTAGTTAATTATACAACGCCTCAAACCAAATATCGTTTAGCAACGAAAAAGACAAGCCCGCCTAAAATTCCGAGGCCCAATCCAAAAAACAGCCAGACATATTCACTAGGATATGATGCGGATGCAAGACTAATTTCTGTTGCATCGTCCGGCTCCTTGAGACCGCCTGGCGGGAAGAAACCTGGTTTTTTGGCAGTCTCAAAACCAGGTTTCGAGGAGCCAAGCGGTTTCTTCCAGTCGGGCGGTGTTTTTCCGAACGGCGCGGTCTCTATTTTGACCAACTCATTCTTCGCCCCCGGAGTAATCTTTGATTTAGTCCATGCGTCATCAACTAAGCTTAGGCTTTCTTTCTCTCCAAGAATAAAATTGGGATAAATTGATGAAAGCAAAACTTTGCCATTCGGATATAAAATTTTAATTTCACCGCTTTGCGGAATTTCAAAACCCAAAAGACTTGGCTCAAGCGCCAAATAAGCCCAAGGCGGCAAAAACGTGCCGTCGGGAAAATAAAATGGTTTGGCGCCACCGATCGACACGCCGAATTTTGAAAAATCAATTTTGCGCGCGGAGGCGTTATAAATCTCAATAAATTTCCCGTATTTTATCTCTGAAATAACCACAGGGTTCTCTACAACAGTTATTTTCGCAGAATCCGATGCCGAAACTCCGGCGAAGGAAACGGTAAGAAAAACTTCGTAAACTCCAGGGAAAGAAAAAACGTGAGCAACTTTATTGCCCTCTCCGGTTTTCCCGTCCCCGAAATTCCAATGAAACCGGATTTTATCCGCAGTTGCGTCAACAAATCCTTCGGCCGATCCTTCAAAAACAGTTTCCGCCCCCGCAAGCACGGTTCTGTCCGCTCCGGCGCTTGCCCTGATTTTGGAAAAGGAGTCGGCCATTTCGACCGGTCCGCCGCCACCGGAAACAACCGGCTCGCTTGCTTCGCCAGAAACCGCGGGTGGTTGAACAGGATCATCTGCGTTTGGCGCGCCGGGCGTAGGTAAAGCGGCAATCCACTCATTGCCAACTTTTTGCAAAGAATTGCCATCTCCGGCAGCTCCCAAACTGGAAGCGTACGCAACCGAATCGATATCAGCCAATTCAGGATTGCGAATGCTGATCGCCTCGCCAGTGTTACTAAGCGAAAAAGAGCTGTCAAACAAAATACCGGAAAAATTCGGGTAGTCAATTAAAAATTTTTCAACATTGTCGGCGACAATAGCGTATGCCCCGGCCGGAAGCGCAAGCATTTGAGAGCCAGCCGCAGCAATACCGTGATTCGTGTCTGCCTCAAACAATTTCCAGACCGTAAGATCTACCTGCGAACTTCCGGTATTTTTAATCTCAATCCATTCCCGCCCGGCATCCGAATCTGCGAGATCATACATAATTTCAGTAACAACGACGCTCGCATAAGCGGGCGCGGCCGCCGCCAATAAAATTATTGAAACAAAAAAACTCCGGTTCATTATCCAGAGCGTAGCGTATTGCTCAAGCAGAATCAAGCCGAAGACAAATCTGTTATAATAACCACATGGCTACGCGGATTAAAATATTGACGGTTTCGCTGTTGGCTTTTTCGTTTACTTATTGGGCTGGTTTTGCATATTTGGGCACGATGCTTGAAACGCCGGCGTACTATCTTGCGAGTTTAATTTTTGAAAAAACGACTTCGCCGGAGGAATTGATTAAAAAATATGAAAATGGAAATATAAAAATCCTTATTGTCCCGGGGCATGATAAAGAAAATTACGGAGCGCAGTACCGAGGGGTTACAGAATCAAGCCTGAATGCTGAACTCGGCGTCCAGCTTTTTGAATATTTCAGAAAAGATCCGAAATTCACCGTCTTCCTCACCAATAAAAGCACAGGAGAATATAACGGCTGGATTTTAGATTATGTAAAAAGCCAAGATACGGCGATCAACGCATTTAAAGAAAAAACGAAAGCTATTTTCAAAAACGCCGTAAAAATAGGAGCGATTAAACAAGAAACAAAAATCCTACATAATCCAGCAACGGACAACGCTTCTAAAATCCTTTACGGCGTCAATAAGTGGGCAAACGACAATGACATAGACATGGTCTTGCATTTGCATTTCAACGATTACCCAGGCAGAAAATACGACATGCCTGGCAAATACAAAGGTTTCGCGATATATATTCCGGATGATCAACTGCCAAATCACCAAGCAAGTTTAGAAATCGCCAGATCAATCAGAAAAGAAATTAAAAAAATCCAGACCGAGAGCAATTTTTCAAAAGAAAAAGATATTATCATAGAAGATCAGCAGTTAATAGCGGTGGGGGCGAATGCCTCCCGCGACGGCGTTTCAATACTGATTGAATACGGCTATATTTACGAGCCGGAGTTTTACGATAAAGAAATCCGCCCGTACGCCTTGCGCGACGCGGCTATCGCGACCTACCAAGGCGTCAAAAACTTTTTTGAACAGAAACCTGTCCGAAACTAAGTTTAGGACATTATAAAAAACAAGGGCGATGCAGGGATTTTTCTCCCCGCACCACCCAGAAATCTTCGGCGCTCTCGTCGACCTGTCTTCTTAAAAAAACTAGTCCCAAGGCTCAAAATCTTTTTCTCTCACGCAAGCAGCTTCGTAAGCCTCTTCGCAGCCAACACAGCATGATCCTTTTTCTTCAACTGGCCTTTCGCCACATCTGCTGCAAAACCGCAGGTCAGCTAAATTAATAAGGCTTTCCGAGCTCATACAATTCGGGCAATATTTTTCATCACCCGCGTCATTTGGGTCACCTTTGGGTTTGCCTGATTTGAAAGGGAAATTCTCAATAAAACCGGTTACTCCGCAATCGCGGCAGTAAAGATATCTGCTCAATTTCTCTTCAAGTTTAAGTATTTTCGGGACAAAAATAAAAAGCCCCGCGATGGAGACCTTTAATGAAAATGGCGGGAGCGGCGTCCAGCTTAGCCGGACAGCATTGCAGCTGAGCCGGAAAGGAGGCCGCCTTTCAATGAAAAGCGGTGGGGATTTGAACCCCAAGGCAGTTTTTACTGCCAACGACTCTTGAGCCACAGCCAAAACCGCTCCCATATTTAAGCTATCATACTAATTAAATCCTTTCAACCGGCGGCTGCCTACTTTCCCCCAAAAGGAGTATCATCGGCAGTACAATGTTTTACTTCTCTGCCCGCCCCCACACCAATTTCTTAAGCACTCTATACCGGCGGTTACCTACTTTCCCCCTTGCGGAGTATCATCGGCACTACGATGTTTTACTTCTCTGTTCGGAATGGTAAGAGGTAGTTCCATCGCGTCAAACCACCGAAATAGAATGTTCAAGGACTTTTCAAATTGGTGTGGGGGTGAAGAATGGGAAGAGGTAGTTCCATTGCCTCAAGCCACCGAATGAAAAGATTCAATTTAATTCGTAAGCACATTTCCTAACAAGACGGCTTTGCCACGCTAAGCGTGATTTTGATCTATTAGTACTCCACGGCTGAAATCCTTGCGGATCTTACACCTAGAGCCTATCAACGTGGTAGTCTTCCACGGATCTCACCCGGTCATTCGACCGGGCGATCAGGTCGGATGACCTGATCGATTCCTAATCTTGGGGCGTGCTTCGCGCTTAGATGCTTTCAGCGCTTATCACTTAGCGACATAGCGACCCTGCGGTGCCCTTGGCAGGACAGCAGGCAAACCAGAGGTCACCTCCTCCCGGTCCTCTCGTCACGTACTTCCCATATTTCTATGAGCGCAGACTATACCTTCACCCGCCAGCAACTGTATAGTTGTTGGCGGGGGCGGCGTGTTAGCTCCAACCAAAGGCATTGAAACTAAGTCCTGTTATAGCAGAAACAAGTCGTTACGGGGTCATGACCGAAACTAAGTTTCGGACAGAGGACTTCCCACGGTGTTACCTTCCTTTAGCGCATTATAAATTTCGGACCGAAAAATATTAATGCAAAGGATTAGGTTTCTCCGTTATGAGCCGCATTGTCAATCCCGATTGCTCGGGAAAGTAGCAATATTTTACTAGGGAGAACCCCCCTCAAGAATCAACGAGTGCAGTAGATAGGAGACCAACCTGTCTCACGCATGTTTCCACATATTACTATGTGCATTGGACTGTAACTTATTCTCTAAAATTTAGAGAGTATCGACGTTCAGTCTCTACGGGTGTGATTAATTATGATCAGTTCAATTATGAAAGTTCACGCATTTTATCTGTTATGCGTTTTTGCAATTGTACTAGCTCTTTTCCTCTTTTTATAATCTCATTAGCACCTGTTCCAGATGTTGCAGAATCTGCGTTTTCCTCACCACTCTGACGTAATTGTTCAAGTAAACTTTTAGCTTCATTTCTGACTTCCTGCATAGAACTCATTACCTGATCTGCCTCTGCTTCAAATTGTTCAACCAGTGTTTCTGGCGTTGTTTTTTCTTCTCTGTCAATATTTTCCATAATTATTGATTATTTAATAAACTTCCCTCGGTATTATCCTAGCATGCGGCAGGTTCAACCGCAAGTGGACTTCACCGATATAAGTCGATTTTACATTCCAAATCACTTCGGAATGCCGCCGTGTTTTTGTCTTTAAGGGTTCAAACGGTTCAAGACGCGACTCATGTTCCATTTTTTATGTTCCATGATTCATGTTCTGAACGGTTTGAACCCAGCTCACGTACCTTTTTAATTGGCGAACAGCCAAACCCTTGGCAGCTTCTCCACCGCCAGGATAAGATGAGCCGACATCGAGGTGCCGAACTCCGTCGTCGATATGGACTCTTGGACGGAACTAGCCTGTTCATTCACGATTTTGAATCGGAATAGACTATATCTTCACCCAGCCCTAGTTTCATGCATCAACAAAATTAGCTTGACATATTGATTATAATATGATACATTCAATATAGACAAAGCGCTTTAGCGAAAGGGGGTCTGGAAATGGCATTGATTGTTTCTGGAGATCGTCTTGTATTTCACATGGCCACTCGCACATTCAAAATTATGCATAATGGCAAAGAAATAAGATGGTCTCGCGGTGTTAGTTGTGAAAATAGCTTAAATTTCATCTTTTCAAATCCAGTTGCCTTTATAGATGATTTGAGAAGCTTTCGGGAATTTATCATTATTTTAGGGGGAATTCTTGGCTTAATTGTTGATTCCGTCGAATCTCATAAACCAGAGATTGGCTATTTCACTGCCAGATTTCGCTAAAAAATACTAACTTTTTTGTTGCACAAAACTAGAGCTGGGTTGCGGCGTCTGAGCAAGGCCGAAGCCCGCTCTCACCCACTTAAGGGATCAGTCGTTACGGGGTCAAGAAGATTTAATTAATTTATACTGCATGCTTGGCAAGGCGTATCGTCTTATCATGCCATGCAGTTTTTTTGTTTCATTGTGAGAAAAATAAAGCGCGAAACCCTTTTGCTTTTTATCCAACACTTTAGAGAAAATATTGAAATTTTTCTCAAGCGCTGTTTGGGCAATTTCGGCTTCATTTTTTGATACTCTGCCTAAATATAAATAACTTACTTTATCGCGCGGATAATAATATCCGTCATCCATATACCACACCGCCAAACTTAAAGAATCTTGCAAAAGATCGTTTAAGTTATTCGGTATGTGTTTTTTGCCGCTTTTGTAAAACTTGGCTTGCCATTTTCCTAATTCCGGCGTGGAATTAGATTGGTGGCGCCAATATTTATAAGTTTGGCCAGAGATTGGATGCTTGCGCTCTAAATATTTAGACTCGCCTTGGAATAATTTTGGGAATTGGCTGACTTTCCAGAATAAATAATCTTTCTGTTTGCCGCCATGCTCCAATCGCAGTCTGGCATTTTTTTTGCCCGTTTTCTGCAAATAAGCATCGCCCAAAATTGTTCCGATCAAAATCGCTTTTTGTTCTTTGCTGAATTTCACAAATGAAATTAATTATACTTCCGACTTCCCACGGTATTATGAAAACCTTAAAACCCTTGCGGGAAAGACCAGTTCTCACTTCACCGTTATAAGCCGCATTTCTTACTCTACCATTGCTGATAGAGAGGACAACAACCCTTATTTCAGGGTTTATCCCCGGAGTAGCTTTTATCCGTTAATCTTCCGCGGCATCGAGTGCCGACGGTCGGTTCACTAGATTCTGGTTTCCCATCTGGTCGGGATGTCCCCCTTCCAGTCAAGCCGGCTTTTCCTCTTACAGGTCCAGCGCGATGTCCATCCGCGCCAAGCCGACCTTAATAAACGCCTCCGTTACTTTTTAGGAGGCTTGCGCCCCACACAAACTGCCCAGCAGCTACTGTCCCCGGCACGTTTGGCGTGTCAGGTTAGATTTTACATTTTAAAAAATGGGTGTTTCATTGGCGGCTCCATCCCGCCCGAGAGCGGAACTTCAAAGCCTCCCCACTACGCTACGTATCCAAAACATAAAGCCAATAACAACTTACAGTAAAGCTTCCGGGGTCTTTTCGTCTAACTGCACTTAACCGGCATCTTCACCGGTATCGCATTTTCACCGAGTAAATCCCCGAGACAGTCCCCCAGTCGTTGTACCTTTCGTGCGCGTCTGAACTCACCAGACAAGGAATTTCGCTCTGAACGTTATCACTCTGATAAAATTAATCAGAGATCCTCATGGTCGCCCATGAGATCGGACTATATCTTATCGCCGCTTCGGCGATTTTGGCGTGTAGTCTCTGAGGGGTTATTTATATGTTTCCAACTCTTCTCGCAACCATTCTAAATGGGCTTTCAGTTGTGCTGTGTCTTCGTTCTGTTCTTGTGTCTTAGAAAGTTCTTCTTCTAGTTCTTTGATGTGCTCAAGTATATTCTGTCTAGATTTTTTCTTATCTTCGGCTCTTTCGTTTTTCCACCATTCTTCATCACGCTTAAGTCTTTCATGAAATTCTTCGTGTTCTTGTTTAAGTTGTTCGAATGTTTTATTTTGTTCCATATTTTTTTATAACTTCCCTGCTGATTGACTGCACTCATACGATTTTCACTATGGTTTAAATATACCATAGTACGCTGAGATACAACAGTGTTTCCAGCATATAGCCAAATTTTACTAAGGCAGCTTTCCTACCTTAGGACCGTTATAGTTACGGCCGACATTGACGAGGGCTTCGGCCAGTCACCCCTACATATTGCTACATAGGAACGCCGGCGTTAACCTTCTCGCATTGGTCAGGCATCACCCCCTATACTTCCTCTTACGAGTTTGCAGGGAGCTGTGTTTTTGTTAAACA
>MFHO01000009.1:0-2265 GCA_001778635.1 Candidatus Giovannonibacteria bacterium RIFCSPHIGHO2_02_FULL_45_13
CCAAAAATTCTGAATTCGTTTGGAAAAATGGGGGGAAATCAGTGGGACGCGCTTCGCGCGTCCCACCTTTTGGCTTTGAAAAAGCCGTTGAGTTCTGTATTGGTGCGGTCGGCGGGAATCGGACCCGCACCTATTGCTTGGGAAGCAATCATTCTGCCACTAAACTACGACCGCGCTGGCTACATAATATATTTTTTCTTCCAAAATTGCAAAAATAGATTGCTAGTGCTAGTTTGGGTTTAGAACAAAACAGGGGGGTAAAAATGGATTGTGTGGAAGCGCGCGAGGTTTTGAATAACGCGCATGGGTTTGCCGCCGGTCAAAAAACCATCAGTGCCCAGACGTTTTTGCTGGCTGCGGAACATGTTGTGGCGTGTGCGGACTGCCAGTCTTGGGCAAAAAACGAGCTTTGTCCGAAAGTTAAAACAGAGCACGATGCCGGGACATTAAGTGAAGATGTCTATATGTTGCACGGCATGCTACACGACAGCACTTTAGATTCGGACTGCGTTGCGCATCCTCAAATATGAAATGGCGGCACAAAATTGTGCCGCTTTTATTTTTTGCTTAATAACAGATAAAACATTGTCACGAACACAAGATTCCAGAGCATGCAGTTGTAGGTGAGGGTTTCGGAGAAATGGAGATATTGGTTGAGAAGCGAGGCGGAGAAAACCGCGAAATAAAGCAAAAGAGCGCCGTAAAAAATCCAGCGGCGCCAAAACGCCGCAGAAATCAAAAGCGCCAAAAAAGCAAATCCGACCCAAGCCGGATGGACGACGCTATTCCAATTTATGATATTCGGTCCTCCGACATAAGCAAATTTCAACCAATCAAAAAGCACAACTGCCCCCAAAAGCGTCGCATAGATCGCCAACTTTTTTCTCATTTTTATATTTTATCATAAAAAAGCTCGCGGTTGCGAGCTCTTTTTCCTTCCTATTTTTCCCGCAAGTTTTCCAAAAAATTATCCCAAAATGCTTTTATTCGGGCGCCAATTTCTTTTTTGTGCTCTTTTTGCATCAGTAGTATTTCTTTGGCGTTCAATTTTTCGCGCTCCAACATTTCTTCGCTCGCCTCTTTCGCGGCCTCATTCGGCCATTTCCACGCGCAGAATTTTCTATAGACGCCCCAAAATATCATTGCCAAAAGCGCGGTTGCCGCCGTGAAGTCTATATCCATCATTGTGTCATCCGAACCTTTTTGCGCCTTTGGAAGATACGGATGAGCCGGCTGTATCCATGAGTCCCAAACGCCAAATTCAAAATTTTCCCAAATCAACGTTTCAATGGCGACAACCATCAAAATTATTACAAGAGCCAGAAACCATTTTGGTATTGGAACATACAGCCAAAACAAATATCTTTTTGTCCAATAAAGTAGAACGAGTGCCCAGCAAAATCCGAAAATCATATGGCCGTAGGAATCAAACCACCACGCACTTGAATTGTAATCCGCTTCCTGCCAGCCCTTGTATCCCCAAATGTAAATAAATGCGAGATTTCCAAGAAGAATTATCCAGTTCATCGCCAGCCGTTTTTTCTGATTTGAGCATAGCGATTTTGCGGGAATTTTTCAACCGGGGTCAATATTGTCAAAATCACTACGGCGTTCTAGGATGTGTGCAGATTGAAATAGGCTGATGAAGCGGATTTTGCGATGGATTTGGCGGCTGTTTTTGATTTCGACTGTATTGAGCGCTTTGGGTGGAGTTTTTCTCTATTTTTTCTGGCCGTGGGTTTTTAGCTGGCAGATTTGGACACATGTTCTGGGACTTCCCAGTTTCAGCAAATTTGAAGAGTATAAGCCGTACCAAACGAGTTATTTTTTCACGCGAGGCGGAGAGATTTTAAGTTGTGTTGCTAAGCCTGAAGAATGGAGAGACGCTCTCTCTGGCGGCGACATAGATTTGAAAAACGCGCCAATCGCGCGCACGATTTTGGCTGTTGAGGACAGAAGGTTTTACGAGCGCGATTTAGCCATTGATCTTCGTGCTATTGCAAGGGCGGCTTACGAAGACGTAAAAGAACTTAAAATCGTTGAAGGCGGATCCACTATTCCGCAGCAATTGGTCAAGCAATTGCTTTCTTCTGAAGAACGTGGTTCCAGGAGTGTCAGAAGAAAATTGAAAGAGCTGGTGCTGGCCAGCCGGCTGATTCAAAAATTCAGTAAAGACGAAATTTTTCTTCTCTACTTAAATGAAGTTCCGTTTGGGCACCAGCGGATTGGCGTGGAGGCGGCATCGCGTCTTTATTTCAACAAGCG
>MFHO01000009.1:2281-8965 GCA_001778635.1 Candidatus Giovannonibacteria bacterium RIFCSPHIGHO2_02_FULL_45_13
TATGCCGAGGCGGCAGTGCTGGCCGGGATGATTCATGCGCCCGCGCGATTTTCTCCGATTAAGCATCCGGATATGGCCAAAGCAGGGCGTGATAGTGCCTTGAAAAAAGCGTTTACCGAAGGAATGATTTCGGAATCAGATTTAAACAGCGCTCTGGCGGAGGAAATTGTTACCAGCAATGAATTTTCAAAATCTTGCAGTCGTGCTCCGCACGCCATAGATTATGCCCGCGAAATCTTAAAAAACGAATTCGGTATTTACTTTGATGACGAGTGGCAAAATGATGCTTGGCGCGGCATTAAGGTGCGCCTGACTTTAGATTCTGAATTGCAGACGTTTGGCGAAGAAGGAGTGAGGCTTGCGCTCGAAGCTTACAGGGCAAAATATGGCGAGAGCGCGATTGACGCCGAAGCAGCTTTTTTGGCGATTGAAAACGGCACCGGGGCAATTTTGGCAATGGTTGGCGGCAATGATTTCTCCAGGAGAAAATTCAACAGCGCCGTTCGGGCAAAGCGGCAGACAGGCTCTGCTTTTAAACCGGTGGTATACGTTTCAAAATTTGAACAAGAGCTTGCGGAAGGGAAACCTTACGACAATCTGTTGGATCAGCAGATTACCAACGCGTATATAAGCTGTAAAAACGTCAAAGACCCGAAAACCGGCCAGTGGACTTATTGGACTCCCAGAAATTTTGACGAACGAAAATTTAATGCCGGGAGTTACACGCGGCGTTTCGCAATTGCGCAATCAATAAACAGGCCGGCTGTCTGGACCGCGCAAGTTGGGAAATGCGGATTGGATCCGAGAGTGCGGATCATGGCAAAAAAGTTAGGCATTGAAAGCGATATTGACGATCACCTGCCAAGCGCCTTAGGAGCTTCCGGAATTTCACTTTTGGAACTCACGCGCGCCTACTCGGTTTTTTCAAATAAAGGTATTCTGCGGCCCGCTTACATTATTTCCGAAGTTTCCGGACCTGACGGCAAAATTTATGAGAAGAGTTCTTGGGAGGCAAAAAGGGACTGCGGTTTGATTACGATTAAAGTTAGAGGCGCGCAAAACAAACAAACAAAAGCAGTAACAATCGCGGTTGAGTGCGGTATTAGCGAAATTGCCGCTGGCGTAATGGTTGAGGCTTTAAGGGGAGTGGTAAAATTCGGAACGGCCCGTTCGCTTGATTCTTTAAAACAGCCAACGGCCGGCAAAACCGGAACTACGGAGAATTATATTGATGCATGGTTTATGGGATTTACTCCCCACATAACATTCGGCGCATGGGTTGGCGGACCGGAGAGTTATGAAAAACCACTTGGAGATCGCGCGACAGGCGGCAGCGTTGCCTTGCCGATTGCAAAACATGTTCTTGCAAATTGGTATAAAGATTCCGAATCCACGCCGTTTCAAGAAGAATCCGAAGAATACATGAAATCGTTGGTAAGCCCAAAGTCTTTTGAGAAGGAAGTGGAGTCTTTAAAAGGAAGCGATCCGGACGTAGAAGCCCCGCAAGAATGACGGGGCTTTTATTTTTTACGCTGATTTGCTAGTCTAATTTTAGATTTTACAGGTGTTGGTTATGAGCGATCTTGTTCTGGGCATTTTCGGACTTTTGGCGATTATAGTTTTGATTTTGTTGGTGATTGCATCGCATAAAAATAACGGCGCAAAGCTGGGAGTTGGCTTGGGGTTGGTCTTGCTTTTCGGCGGAGACGCTTTTGCCGGAGTTAATTTGACTTTGCCGGGATTTGTAAATCAGGGAGGGTTCTTTAAAATCGTAATAAAAGAAGACGGTAAAGTGCGGAGCGAATTTTACGCCGTTGATTTTGCGGGCGGCGCATACAGGACTTTTTTGGAGGAAGGCGGCAAACATGTTGTTTTTGTGCCGGTCGGCGTAGCTGAAAAAATCGGGCGCATAGAAATCGCTGTGCGTAAAGAAGACGGCGCGTTGCTGGCCAGAGAGCATATAGAAGTGAAATTGGTTGATTTTCCGAAATCAAAAAAAAATTTTCAACGCATGCCGTACACAAAAGCGCAGCTTGCGAGATTAAAAAAAGAGCAAGAATCGTTGAAAAATATTTACTTCACCGAATTCGCATTAATTTTTTTTGGAACGGATTTGATTTTCAGACAGCCATTGGACGGAGAAGCTCCAAGGATTTCTTCTGAATTCGGCGCAATACGCAAAGTCAAAGTTGGGAAGGACCCGAAAATTTACACAGTGCGCCATTACGGTATTGACTATCCAGTGCCTGAAGGAACGCCGGTTTTTGCGGCGGAAAATGGAATGGTCAGATTTGCCGGAAATCTTTTAGGCGCTGGCAACACGGTAATTATTGATCACGGACACGGCTTGTTCTCGGTTTATGAACACCTTTCAAACATCACTGTCTTCTCCGGCGATTTTGCGCGCGCGGGTGCGGTTATCGCCTATTCCGGTAAAACCGGCAACGCCACCGGTCCGAATTTGCATTTCGGAGTGAAGCTTCACAACGTTTGGGTTGATCCAAAATATTTTTTTGCTCGCCCCGCAGAGCTTGGGCGAAGCACGGGAGGCGCAAGATGAAGAAGTTGACGCTGATTTTGAGTATCGTTCTGGCTTTCGCATTAGTTCAAATTGATCCATTACCGGTTTTTGCTCATAAAAAACCAAGTTTGAGTAAGCCCGTTCCTAAAAAACCCTCTCCGAAGCGCAAAACGCCAATTTCTTCCGAAGACCAACTGCGTGCGCTCTTGATTAAGAAATTATCGCGGACTTTTCCAAAAAGCGAGCTTGAGGTATTATTTTCCGATACTCGGCTTTTTCTGGACAGAAGTATTTTTCAGACAGGAACTCCATCGTGCCCCGGCGGATATTTTGATTCGAATTGCGGAATTCTTATTCCAGAATCTTTAAACCGCGGCAAGGAATTTATTGAGAAGCATGGTGATGTTTTCGGCGCAGTGTTTGATGAATATGGCGTTGAGCCGGACGTGATCGCAGCAATTCTTCGGGTTGAAACAAATTTCGGCAGCTATCTTGGCAAGCGGTCGGTGTTAAATTCTCTCTACACGCTTTATGTTCTCTCGCCAAGACGCCGTAATTTTGCTTTGGAACAGATTGATTTTTTTCTCCGCTTGGCGAAAAAGAATGAGTGGGAACTTTTCGAGATCAGGGGTTCAATTGCCGGCGCCATCGGTTTGCCTCAATTTATACCTTTTTCTTATTGGCATTTTGCAATTGATGGCAATAAAGACGACAAAGTGGATCTCTTCGAACCGGTAGATGCTATATATAGCGTTGCTAATTATCTCTTTGAGCATGGATGGTCGGACAAATCCCGAGCCCAACGGAATGCGGTGTGGGCTTATAATCATGACCGTACTTACGTCAACGCTGTTCTTGCTTACGCGCGAGCACTAAAGAATCTTAGGAGCAACTGAATTAGTTGCTCTTTTTTGCTGATGTGCTAGTCTTGTAAAAGAATTGAAATCGCCATGTGGAATTGGATTCGTGACGCGCGATTGGCTCGGGAATTTTGTGAAATTACCTGCGCAGAAAAAGCCATCTTATTTTTATGGGTTTTGATTGGGATCGCGCAAACCACGCCGGATTCCAAGATTGTTTTGGCACTATCTGTTTTTCTCGGCAACTTTGGCCTTACGTTAAGCAGTTTCAGAAACGCTCTTTCCATTGTTGTAACAATGGTTTTTTTATCGCGCTGGGATTTGGTTAAGGCGGCGCTCCGTGCCCCGCAGTACGAACCAAAGGAGCTTCTCAAGAGCTCGGCGCGATATTTCTTGCTCGGCATAGGCGCGTTGGGATTTTTGACTTTTTATTTTTATTACAAGTATCCAGAAATCGGAGAAACCATGAAAGAATTGGCGTCCGATGTAAAAATTATGGATTTGGCTTGGAGCGGCTTTCGCGAAGAACTGGAATATAGACTTATATTTTACTACTGCCTCCTGGGTGTTGTGGGACGCGGAGGGAGCTTTGCAATCGGCGTAGTGTTTTTTGTTTTGGCGCACAGCTATAGCGTTCCTTATATGATGCAGATGTTTTTTGCGGGCTTTTTTTATCTTTTTTTGATGCTTTGGTCTGGAAGCCTGTCTTTGTCAATAGTCGTGCATTTATTGGCTAATACTTTGGCTTTTCTAAGATTTAAACTTTAACTTTTTATCCGTCTTCGTTGGCGGATTTTATTTTAAGTATCTTTATGACCGCGCTCGAACTCATTTTATCAAAAATTCGTAATGAACGAAAGCCCCGCAGAAAGGGGTCTTGGGAATGAATGCGGGCGGGTTTTGGATTTCGTTTTCAGCGACGGCAATTACAATTTTTCAAAAAACATTTTGTAAATTGATTTTTGAAAATCCGCAAAGCGTTCGTTTTCTATTACTATTGCAGTTTCAGTATCATAGTCAATAAAGATAACTTTTCCGTTTCCAATAATTTCCGTGATGTTATCTTCGAACGGTATGCTGACTGCTTTTGAAAAACGGTTAAGATTAGCGTGTCGTTTTTGATGAGTTTTTTGATTTGTAATAACATACTTGTCTATATCTCCAGAAGCTCCTGCCCGTTTCCAATAGAGCGATGGGTAATATCGTTTATTTCTTTTATAATCTCTGGGAGATTCATAGCGGTAGATTACTTCCTCTTTTTTTGTAGAAGTCATTAAATTTTCATATACAGTTGCGATTCCTTCTTTTCCCTCAAAAAACGAAACTTTTGGCTTCTTATCTTTATTTTGAAAAATATCAAGAAGTTTTGGTAAAGCCATATTTATTGATTCGATTTGCCGTTTAGATAAAGTTGAGAGGTTAGCTGGTGATTCGGCTTTGTATAAAATTCTCTTTCCTTTTGATATTTTTGCAACTAAATTTACAGAAGTAAGTTCTGGGAGAGTTCTATAAATTACAGGTCTGTGTTTACCAGTAAGTTGTGCAAGCTCGGCGATAGAACAAGCCCCCTTCTTGAGAAGGATAAAATAAATCTGTTCAGCAATATCACTAAATCCAAGTTGTTTTAAGACACCTTTTTCTTTTGACATAGAGTGTATCAATAATAGTACACTTATGGTTCATTTGCAAGCCTGCAATTTAAGGCAGTTTTTGGTGTTACTGAAAATTTATTACAAATTTATCTACTTTTTAAGCGGGGATATTATCTTTAGCATATTCTTTCTATAGACTCCTAAATTGGAGTGCACCTTAACAAAACAGAAAGGAGTTAAGTATGCTAACACTAAAAGAGCAGTATGAGTTCTACAAGATTCGGTTCGGGTTAGACATCAAAACAGTTGATGAGATGTGTCCGTCTAAAGATGATGGCGAATTTAGCTGGTTCGCACTTATTCCGCCGAATCTACATCTGGAAGAGATTATCAGTGCATGTAAGAAATGCTTTTACGTTGCCCTGATGGTGAAACAAGAAGACTGGGCACTAATACAAGACGGTACTGGAACACAACCAAAAAATGAGTGGTTTCAGAACCTGCAGTTCCTCTTTATGCGCCCCTCTCTAAGGGGAGATAGGACATACGCCAACAATTCGTTTGCAGACATTAGAGAAAAAGGGGTTGGCGGCGTAACTATCTGTGAAGAAATACTGATTCAGTTCATGTATTGGCACAAACACCAACATTTTCTTCTTAATCCTTCGGATGGTGGCACAATTTGCACCGCCTCCTTTACTGTCCATTCAGGTGTTCCAATGGTGTGGGTAGGAAGAAAAAAATCAGACAGCACATTGGCTCTTTGCCTCGATCTGGTTACGGCGTGGCAAAAAGATGAATTGTTGTTTCCGAGGGAAGTGAGAAGAAGACCCTTGTGGTTGGTCGGGAATAGGAGGATTGTGAAATGAAATGGCCAAAACGAGTTGTACTTGTTCGCCACGGAGAATCAGAAGGTAATGTCAGATCGCCAGACGATATTTCCTTTGACGACAAAGCAAATCACGAGTTTGCTCTAACAGAGAAAGGTAAACAGCAAGCACGGTTAACCGGTAAATATGTGCGAGCAAAATATGGAGAATTCGATTCATATTTTTGCTCAACATTTCGCCGAACACAGGAAACACTTTCTCTTTTGTGTCCTGAATCAGTACCAGTCATAGACTCGCGACTGAATGAGTTATGGCGTGGTATCTGGCACACGATGTCAAAAGAGAAAGTGCTGACATTATATCCAGAGGAGGCTTCTATCCGAGAACGCGAGGGAGAGTATCACTATCGGCCTCCTGGTGGTCAAAGCTGTCAGGATGTGGAAGTAATGATCCATTCTTTCATCCATTGTCTGCGAGCCGATTATGTGAACAAAAATGTTCTAATTTCGGCTCATGGCAACTGGATGCTCCTTTTCTGGCGAATCATGCTCAATCGTCAACCGAGCGAGTTTGAATCGCGATACAAAGGAAACAAGTATAAAAATTGTGCTCTTGCAATCTACGAACGAGTTGGCGAGTCACTCTGCCTTGTTGGTGATAATGTAACCTCATTTTGGCCAACCGCGAGGCGCGCTTCTGTGCGCCGAGCGGAGAGGATTTATCGGGGGAAAACCAATGGGCGGCACTTCGTGCCGCCCACCGATTCGTCGGTCAAAAATCGGAAAGTCTAATCTTGGAGTATCTTTATGACCGCGCTCGAACTCATTTTATCAAAAATTCCTGAACTTCGGAAGCCCGCCGCCAGCCGCCGCAAAGCGGCG
>MFHO01000009.1:8971-9149 GCA_001778635.1 Candidatus Giovannonibacteria bacterium RIFCSPHIGHO2_02_FULL_45_13
CTTGCAGAAAAACTTTCTTTTCCTTTTAGAAGAAAAAGTTGTTGGCGCGCACGAAATCAAAATTGTAAAGAAAGTTTTTCTGCTCGGCTCCGCGCTACGCGCGGGCGGCGGGATATTCGCTCGGACGGCTCGGCATTCCTCCCCCTCACCCCCTCCTGCCGAGCCGTCCTCGCTTGGC
>MFHO01000010.1:0-17636 GCA_001778635.1 Candidatus Giovannonibacteria bacterium RIFCSPHIGHO2_02_FULL_45_13
GTGTTGCTTGATTGTGTAATCACAAGGTCGGCATATCCCGTGTTGTTGTTGACGGCCGAAGCCGAACTTAAGCAGTTAGAGCAAGTGAGGGTTCTTGTGTTTTGGTTCCATCCCAAAGGAGAAGAGATGGCGGCTGAAGACATTGTGTTTCCTGCTCCGGCAAGTAGTCCTCCTAAAGTAGTTGAAGCAGTGCCTCCTCTGGTTACGGCAATGGTTGTGCTTGCAGAAAGAGCTCCGGTTGAGTCAACCGTAAGGACGGCGTCAGTGTAATTGGAGAACCTTACTGTTGAAGAAGCAAAGAGGGTGCCGAAGAAAGGAGAGGTTGTGCCGTTGAAGGTGTGGACCGTGCCGGAGGAAAGAACGTCAACGTAGTCGTTGTCTGCGAAGGTCTGGGTTTGAGCGTTAAGTCCATTTAGGGAAGTAATGCCCATTCCTGCTCCTGTGCCGGCAACGCATGTCCCGTCTATTGCAAAACAGCCGTCTGCAAGATTAAGTCCTCCCGTTGCGTAGAAAGTTGAAGTTGAGGTATGTAAGTTGGCTATTCCCTGGATTGAAAGCGCTGTGCCCGGAGAAGTGGTCCCGATGCCGACGTTGCCGCCGTTGGTTACGATGAAATTGGTAGCGGTTGAAGAGCCGACCACAAAAGCCGGGCCGGCGATGCCGTTAGGATTTACGGAAATGAGGCCCCACGGGGAAGAACTGGCTATTCCAACACTCCCACCATCTCTTGCCAGTATTGCGGAAGAAGTTGCAGTAAGAGTTTGTCCAAAAAATCCTGTGCCGGAGAAAAACCCGTCGCCTTGGACGGAGAAAGTTGAAGACGGAGAAGTTGTAGCTATGCCGATTCTTCCGCTTGAAGTTACATAAAGAGAATTTGCAGGAGCAATTTGAGCGACAATAAATCCGCCATTGTTTCCGGCGGAAAATCCTCCGGCGAAAGTTGAGGTTGCGGTAGTTGATGTGGCGGTGAAATATTCTGCAACAGTTTGGCCTACCACTGAAAGTTTTGCATAAGGAGAAGTCGTCCCGATGCCGACAAAATCAGATGAAGCAGTAAGCCGGATAACGGAGCCGTCATCACTCCATCCAGCAGCAGAGTTTGCCGATTCTAAACAGGTTCCGTCACCTAACTGAAAACAGCCGGCAGTTAAAGAAATCCCATTTGCAAAAGTTGAAGTGGCCGAAGAAGAAACTGTAAGAGAGCCAGAAATAGTTGCGTTGGAAATATTTGCAGTAGTAACTGACAGATCGGCAGTTGAGACATTGGTAAATCCAGTAGCCGCTCCGGCAGAAGTTATATCCCAAGTTTTTGAAGAAATATTTACATCTTTGTTGTCTGACCCCAAAGTTATATTTCCTGTTGCCGAAAGATTTCCTCCAGTTGAAATTCCTTGGGAAAAATCTCCGAATCCAGCCGAAACTCCGCTGACTTGCTGCGGCGGTTCTAAACGGTAAGGAGAAGGAACGGAGGCTGTTGAAAATGTTACCGGATTTTGGATTGACGGAGGAATTCTTTTTTCTATGGCTGAAAGCGCAGCAACTACTTTGTTTGTTAAACGATCCTCCAATTCTTGAAAGCGCTGGGCTAGATTAATTGAAGAGAGGACGCGGGAGATGATTCCCGCTTCGCCCGCGAAGCGAGGCGAGGAGGATTCTGTAACCCCTACCCCTTGCGGGGTTATGACTTCTTCTTTAAACGTAATAATTTTACTCTCCTCGCCGCCCGGGAAAACACTCGGTGTTTTTGGGGTCTCAACACCGAGTGTTGAGGAGGGCGGCGAAGGAGGAAAAAGAAAATCTAAAGCAATCTTTTTAAAATTCGTGAGCGCGCTTAAAATATATCCTCCAACCATTCTTAGGCCGCCTGCTACCCTATTTTTTACGTCCCCAAGGCTTTCGCCGGCCCATTCAACATCAAAAGGCAGCGGAATTAACGGTTCTTCGCGCAGAAAAATCCCGGCAAGGGTATTTTCCGCTTCAACTTGAATTTTATTTAATTGGACGGCATTATTCTCTAAAACCGCCCAAGCGCCAATTACTATTAGAAGCCCTGCCAACCCCATGGCCAGCCAGTTCAGAATATCGACCGGTAGTCGAAGATTCGACTTTGCTAGATTTATTAGCTCTTTGAGTCTGCCGAAAGAAAAAGCTAGACGGTTCTTCAGAACATTCGAGAAAACATCAGCCTCCTCAACATCCGATGTTGAAGAAGTTAAAACACCTGCCCGTCCGGCAGGCAGGTCGGATGTTTTCCCGGCTGATATTACTTTTTGAATCGGCGCCCGACCGCCAAATAATTCCGCATCCCAGGTATCAGCTGCATTTGATGTGGCACTATCCTCGACCAATGGTCGAAGAAGCGATTTATCGGCCTCTAATATAGCTTTAGGCTTCCCATTTATAATTTTAAAATTAGCAAAAGCCTTCTTCTCTTTTTCAAGAATAAAATTTTCCAGAGAGTCTTTTTCTATAAACCACTGAAAATCAAACCGCCGGCCAGAAATTCTATTTTTCCGCGCAAGCCTTCCGATATAATCTTTGTGATAGCCGGAAAACTCAGCCGCGGTGCGGAGAGATAAAAATTTTTTTCCTTCAAAAATTATTTCTTTTTCGTCCATTGTTCCTAAAGTCGAGAGTTCGACTGATAGTCGCGCATACTTTAATTATAAAATTGTTAATTTTAAAACAACATAGAAAAACTCACAATTTCTGTGGATAAGTCGCTAAAAAAAGAAATTTTAAAGTTTTTATTTTTTAATCCGCCGGTCGGCGGAGTATTTTTTTATTTTTAAAAAAAGACGCAATTGCTAAGGCTTGTTAAACCTTACAAAACAGCTGGTTGTCCACAGGGTGTGGATTTCCTGTGCTTGTAGAGTTTATGCAGGCTTATTAAGCTTATGTTTATATGGCAACAAAATATCTTACTATTAACCAGGCGGCAAAATTAATAGGAGTAACTCCGTTAACCTTGCGCAATTGGGACAATGCCAGTAAATTTAGGGCATTCAGGCATCCCATTAACAACTACCGCATGTACGAGTTTGATCAGATAGAAGGGCTTATAAAAAAACTCGGCCTCCCAAAACCGGCGAGAAAATTAGTTGTTAAGGTGCTGGAAGACTAAAAAAATTATGCAAAAAAACGACATCAAGGCGTTTATAGATTTTTTTCACGATGCTTGCGCGAAAATAAGAAAAGTAAAAGCTGTTTTTGAGCGCGGCAAAGACGGTAATTTAGTAAAAACGGCGCTAAAAAAATTTTCGCGGCGGCATCTTGAAATGCTGGCGGTTTGGTTTTTGGCGAGAAAACCGAAGCTCCAGCCGAAAATCGGGACAATGCTTTCAAAAAAAATAATGGAGGAGTTGGAAAGAAAAATGAAACAGCCAGATTTCTGGAAAGATCTTGACGCAATTTTTGAAAAACATTATTCGCGGCTACAATGATTCTTCAAAAAGAAAATAAAATACTGCGTGGGAAAGCGGAAATCGTTGCTAACCCAAAATCAGCTGACATAAAATCGCTGATAGAATGGATGGCCGATGCAATGTTTGCCGAGCCAGATGGAGTTGGCATCGCTGCGCCGCAAATCGGAGTTGGGCTGCGAGTTTTTTTGGTGGCAAAAGATTTTTTGCGCGGGGGAACACCGGGTGTTTCCGCCAAAGGCGGATCCGCCTCCGGCGGAGAGGAGCGCAAAAAAAATGGCCGCTTGGTTTTTATCAACCCGATTCTCAAAAAATGTTCGCAAAAAAAAGAAAACGACATTGAAGGATGTCTTTCTGTGCGCGGAGTGTACGGAGAGGTAAAACGATGCGAAAAAGTAACTGTTGAATATTTTGACGAATCCGGGAAAAAACACGCAAGGGGCGCGAGCGGGCTTCTTGCGCGAGTAATTCAGCACGAATTAGACCACTTGAATGGGGTGTTATTTATTGACAAAGCAAAAAACATTAAAAAATTGACCTAACATGAAAGTTGTTTTTTTTGGCGGTTTTAAGGGGTTTTCTGAAATATATCTTAACGCCCTAAAAAAAGCCGGCTTTGAAATCGTCTCCGAGGCAAAAGACGCGGATTTGGGCGTTATCGCTTATTATGGCAAAATCATACCGAAAGCTGTTTTAGAGCTCCCAAAATATGGGTTTTTAAACGCCCACCCATCGCTCCTACCGCACTGGCGCGGGCCGTCCCCAATTCAAGCCGCTATCCTGGCTGGCGATAAAGTTACCGGCGTCACCATCCATCTTGCTACAGAAAAGTTTGATTCCGGTGATATTTTGGCGCAAAAAGAAGTCGCTATTGCTCCAGAAGATACTTGCTTAAGCCTCACCGAACGTTTGGCTAAGGAAGGCGCGGCGCTTTTAATACCAACAATTTCAAAATGGCTCTCCGGCAAAATTAAGCCAACAAAGCAAAATGATTCCGAAGCCACTTACACCAAACTTCTCAAAAAAGAAAACGGGAAAATTAATTGGTCGCGTTCTGCCGATTATATAGAAAGGATGGTGAGAGCATACCACCCATGGCCGGGAGCGTTTACTAAAATGAAAAATGGCAAGATTTTAAAAATAAAAAAAGCAGAAATCGTAAACGGCGTTTTAAAACCTCTTATTGTCCAGCCGGAAGGAAAAAAGGAAATGTCTTGGGACGCTTTTTTGCGCGGCCATAAAGGTGACACCTTTATTTAATAGCAGCGCCGATGGCTACCGAGTTTTTTCCGAATTTGGATTTTTTTACCGGCAGTCGCAGTGCTTTTTGCAGTTTTTTTAAAAAACCTTTGCGGGTTGCCACTCCCCCACCTACAGCGATTGTTTTGGGTTTATAAAAGCTGATTATTTTTTTAAGCTTAAGTCCCAAAAATGCAGCCAGCCGCTGATCGTTTTTGCTGTCCCTTATTTTTTTATACTCTCTCTCCCATCTCTCCGGATATTCCAATTTTTTGACGCGCAAAATTTTGCCGTTTCTGCCAACGGCGCGCCCAACGCCTGTTCCAAGCATCAAAAAAAGCGTCGTTCGCTTACTCACATATTCGGCGCGAGCAAAACATCTCGCGTCATGATCAATTTTTACTTTCGCGCCTGCGAAAAATTTGGCAAAATTAAAATTTTGAATATATGGCAAATTGGTTGCAGAAACAAAAGTGCTTTCGCTGATTCTTCCGGGAACCGCAATCCCCAACTTGGCAACCGAGTTGCCAAGTAATTTTTTTAGGACAATTTTAAAAGCGACCAAATTTTTTGGCGTTTTGACTTCTTTTGTCTTTATAACTTTTTTCCCACTCCATAAAACAGCGCGGATTTTTGATCCGCCGATATCAATCCCTGCACTGATAGCTGGGGGGGAAGGATTCGAACCTTCGTACCAAGCTCCAAAGGCTTGTGTCCTACCGCTAGACGACCCCCCAATCAAGTTACTATTTACCATAAGTTGCGATCTTAATCAACGCGAGCTCGAGCGGCAAATGGGCAATAAAATCATCTGCTGGCGCGGAAAGCGCGGACATAATCTGACCGACAGCGTACTCCGCATCGGCAACAGTTTTTGGAAGTTGTTTTTTGAAAGAAGCTATTTCTTCAGCAGTAAACTCGTGCTCCAAAATGCGCTCGTTTTTATGATCCAAAGTCAAAAATAAAATCGCGCGAAAATTGCGGAGCAATAATTTCCCCAAAAGCATCGGTTCGACACCGCTTTCCAAAACCCGATCTAACAACGACAGCGTCTCAAAAACATTTTTTCCCAGAGCAGCTTTGATAATCGTTTCCACGCTTTCTTCTTTCGGGGCGCCTAAAAGCGCGCGCGCGTCTTTTTCTTCAATTTCCTTTTTTCCTCCGCCTGCGATTTGAAAAATGATATTTAGAGCGTCCCGCAGCGAGCCATCCGCGAAAAAAGCAATGATTTTAAGCGCGTCTTCGCTGGCGGAGAATCCCTCGGTTCGCGCTATTTTTTTGAGCTCGCTGACTATTTCCGGGATAGTAATTTTGTTGAACCGGAAATGCATTGTCCGCGACACAACCGTATCCGGAACTTTAGCAAGCTCAGTTGTAGCCAAAATAAAAATTACGTGTTCAGGCGGCTCCTCCAGCGTTTTTAAAAGCGCGTTAAAAGCTTCACGTGTAAGCATGTGCGTTTCGTCCACTATATAAACTTTGTACGGAGACCTAAGGGGCAAAACGTGCACAGCTTCTCTAAGCGCGCGCGCTTCGTCAATTCCGCGAGAAGAGGCAGCATCAATCTCCACAATATCTTCTTCGGCACATCCGGCTTCTCGCGCCAAAATTCTTGCCACGGTAGTTTTGCCTGTTCCTCTCGGACCGGAAAATAAATATGCGTGCGCAATTCTTTTTTGCGAAACCGCGTTTTTTAAAATTTGAATAGTACTCTCTTGTCCAACTACTTCATCAAATTTCTGCGGCCTGTATTTGCGATAAAAAACTTGAGACATATTATTTTCGAAATACGAAAAATTTAAATCCGGCAAAATTCCAGATAATTACTAGAATAGATGCGAGCACCTTGGCGACGTTAAGCCATCTTTGCGGAGTAAGGCCTAGCGGGATTGAGATATAAGTTGTGATAATTATTATTGTAACGCTGTTTAAAATCAAGCCGCCTACGGTAACGGCTAGGAATTTCGGGAAATCTGAGAAAACCCCAGTTTTGTCCGAAACTAAGTTTCGGTCACTTGCGCCTCGCGGGAAAACACTCAAGCGAGGCGAAAACACCCACAATTTATTCCATAAATATCCGTTAAATACCGCGATTACAAATCCAGGGATGTTCACCCAACCGATAACAATACCGGCCGTGACGCCCGTTAGAGCGCTTACGACATTAAGCGTCGTAAAATCAATCAGAGTAGAAAGAAAGCCGGCTGTAACGTATTTCCCGAATTGCGTGAAAACACGAAAATAGCGCCCCAAAAACCCTCCCAGCCACACTCCAAACGCAAAAAGGACCGGAACGCCAATCAAAAAGAACGCCTTCTTGTACGGAAACGAAATCTCCAGATAAAAAACCATCACAAGCGCCAAAACCCCCGTCAAAAACCCCGCCACCGCCCCAATCCAATAATCTTTTTTCGTGATCATAAATTATTTTTATTTCATAAAACGTTTCCGAAACGATTCAGACGAAAACAGAGTAGATGGTTCAGCATTCCTTTTTAGATCAGGCAAGCTTTTGCCAACTGCGCCCCAAATTGTTTGCATTTCCACCAGCGTCAAAGCGCGATCTAAAGTTAAGGTTATTGAGTCTACTGACATCTCCGCGCTTACATCTTTGAGTCGCAGCGTTTTCTCTAAATCTGACGTGAGAGAAAAATTTTCAAAAAATTTTTTTTCAAAGCTAATTTTTTGCTTATTTAATCCGTGGAAACCCGACTCGTAAGTATTATACCCCTTTTTTCTTAAAGCTAAAACTGTTTTCCTGACTTGTGGTTCAAGATTTTCTTTAAATGTCCCAAGATTTAATTCTTCGGCGGTTGGCTGCGGATTTTTTTTAAGCCGAGCAGTTAAATCTTTTTCCATGGCATCGTGAGCACGTTTTCTTAGCGCAGCAAAATATTTGTATAGTTTTATTTGGTCGGCAGAAAATCCATGAAATTCCTGTAATTTTTCAAGCTCTTTGGTGTTTACACTTTCTAAAAGTTTGATTGCTATGTCTTCGTCGTTTAAATCGGCAGTGGTATATTTGTCAAGTATGGTTTTTATATTATCAAAATATTTTTCATCTTCGTCAAAAAACCCGTAGCCGACCCCTGTCATATCTTTATGAACAATAATATTTCTTAAAAGTTTTGCTTGAAAACTCGATATTACGCCTTTTTCTACACTAGAAGCAAGTAAGCCCTCTAACGGCCCGGACAATTTTCTACCATCTTTTTCGCTGCGCACATATTCGCTGTAAAACTTCTGTTCTTTTTCGCTAAGTTTATTCACAATTGCTTTCTCGGCGAGTTTGAAATCTGGATAAGCCGCCGAGGCGCGTGGAGCATAACCGCTTAATATTCCAAAGCGCACAGCTCTCTTGCTAATGTCTTCATCATTAAAATCTCCGTCAGAACATGGATCGTCCCACTCAAACTTATTACTTAAAACCCATTTGACAGGATCGCGCCGTGCTTCCTCCGGAAATAAATCTGGAATTGGACAATTTTTAATAACTTTTTCAACCGATGAAGGATTTATAATTGAACACTGCCACTGTTTGCCTTCGGCTGGTTCGTCCCAAAAAAGCAGTTTCAGATCAAATTCTTCTTCGTAAATTCTTTGGAGTTCCTTACGCTCTTGCTCCGTTTCCATTCTGTCAAACCCAGTTCCTCCATAAAAACCAATTTCCGGGAAAAGACCCATAGTGCTTAGAAGAATTTTTCTATTCCTCCCGTCTTCTGCGGCTTTTCTAAGAACTTCGCTTCTTTCAAAAACTTCATTAAATTTTTCGAGGCCATTTTTTGCCCTTTCCAAATCCGTCGGAAAATACGGCAAAAACTCTACGTCCTCTTTTGTATTCGCAGTAGATTCAATTTTTATACGTTCGGGCATTTTATAATGCTTGATGCCTTTTCCTAATTTCTTCTTCCACCTCCTCGCGCGGCCGGCCGTATTTGGAGCGCGAAAGTTCTTTGATGTATTCGGCAATTTGCGCTTCGCCACGCAAATACCCGGGAGTTTTTATATTAAAAGGTTTTGAGGTTTGCCCATTTATCAGAAGTTTGATATACGCGTTGAAATTATCAATATTTAAAAGATCTTGCGCCGTAAAAACCGGCTGAAACTGCTTCTCCATATATTCGGCGTCGTCCGATCCGATTCTAAACGCCAACATTGACCCTACGTTTCCAAAAACCGCCTTTTTGATTTCTTCTTCCAGCTGTCCGATAAACTGGTGCGCGATAATAAGATTGAGCTTGTACTTTCTGGCTTCCGAAAGAATTGTCGCGATGGACTTGGTAGTCACATTTTGAAATTCATCAATGTAAAGATAGAATCCGCTCCGCTCGGATTGAGGCTTATCTGCGCGAGACAAAGCCGCCATCAAAATCTTGCCAACCATAATAAGACCCAAAAGACTTGAATTTAGCTCGCCCAATTTTCCTTTTGAAAGATTTAAAAATAAAATTTTTCTCCCGTCCATCACGTCGCGGATATTAAAAGCGGAACGTTCCTGCGCGATAATCGGCCGCATAATTTCATTTGCCAGAAATGTGTCGAATTTACTCACAACATAAGGCACCATATTCGCCAAAGATTGTTCTCCTCCGGCTTTTTCCGCGATTTGCCGCCAGAAAGTTTCCACAACAATGTTTTTACTGCGCGAAAGTTTGTAGTCGCGGAAAGCTTTGTCCGTCAAAACCCTTTCAATTTCCAAAAGCGTATTTCCGCTTGCGGGATCCTCCATCACAAGCATTGCAGCGTTTCTGAAATATTGTTCAAACATCGGCCCTCCGGCGACTGACATATTGAAAAGCTTGTTGAAAATTTCCAAAAGTTCGTTGACAATAAGACTTTTTTGCTCGGGAAATCTTGCGTCATACTCCAGCATATTAAGACCCAAGGGGCGGCTGATGTCCCCCGGATCAAAATAAATAACATCTTCCGTGCGCTCCTGCGGGATGTGCGGCAATACCGATTCAATCAATTCTCCGTGCGGATCAACCACCGCAACGCCTTCTCCGTTTTGGATGTCTTGAATTATCATATTATGCATAAGGCTGGATTTCCCCGTGCCTGTCTGGCCAATGATATAAAAATGGCGCTCTCTGTCTTCTTTTGTAATACGAACGATTTGTTCTTCCCCTCTAAACGAGCTTGTGCCGAGCATCAGACCTTCTTTCGGCAAATTCACCGGAGGAGAAGCCTCGCGCGACTTTAAAGTGCGTACCATAGGAGCTGCTTTTTTTGAATACGGCAGATGGTAAATACTGGCAATCTCTTCAACATTGAGACGCAGAATATTTTTTTCATCAAAAAGCCGGAATGAAAATCGTTCAATGAATTTTCTAAGCGCCCGGCCGCCAAGCTCTTTTACACTAAATTCGCTGCCTTCCGGATTTTTCAATTGCAAAAAACTTGCTCCCAAATCTTTGAGCAATAAATCGGCTCTTGCCGGAGAACCGGCGGAAGCAAGCATACGTACGTTGCATTCAAACTCCGCCTTTCCCGCCTTTTCTTCCAGAAGTTTCGCCAATTCTTCGTCATAAGCAGTCGTTTTTTTGTCTTTTGCTCTCCCTCCGCCTGATATTACATCCCAAAACGCGCTCCAAAATCCCGACTCACCTAAAATTTCTTTTCTGGAAACGCCCTCTTTTAATTTTTGCGCGGCAAGATGCGCTCTTTTTTTAATACCATCCCCGCCTTGCCTTAAGACAATTTGCAACGCCGCTCCTTCGCCATATTCCTGTATTTTAGAAAATGCCGATGTGATAGTTTCCAAAGGATCTACAGCGAGCTTTTGATAAGTTTTTATCGGCAAAATTTCTGACCCAAAATGCAAAACCTCCGCGCCGGCAGCGGCTCCCTCTGCGTTAAAAATATTATAGTCCGCCACTCTTTCTATTTTTGCGTCAGGGAACGCGCCGTGGAGCTGATTTTGCAGAAGAGTTTCATAAAACATTGGGAAGGCGATATAGAAAAAAATTTCGCTCCCGCGGTTGTGGGACGCAATCTCCAAAGTAAAAGATGGGTTGCCCCAAAGTTTTCCTCCGATTCCTTTTCTTTTCAAAGCAGCGAGGCCGCTTAAAAATTGTTCCGTCTGCGCTATAAAATTTTTGACAGCCTGATTTTCATCTCCGCCCTTTTGCGGCAAATTTTCTGGGGCGCTTACAAGATACAGCGCAAGACCCAAACCGGAACTAACATCGCGGAGCTTTTTCTGCTTGCGATAAATGAAAAGCGAAAAAAGCCACAGTGCGGCGGCTAAAGCAATCGGCAGAATAATATAATAGTATATCATTTCAGTTTCCTCGCCTCCAATAATTTTTCATAATACTTATCCGCCAAAGTGTCGTGAAATTCATCCAAAAGATGCGGATTTTTTAAAGAATTCGCGACTTTCATCGCCGAAGCAAGCCCCTTTGCCAACGCCAAAGCGATCAGCTCTTCTATAATATGCGCGTGCTCTTTTTCTTTAAGATCGTAGGCGGCTTTTTGGGCAGCGTCGTCGGAGATTGCTCCACCTACAGGTAAATGAAACGGCACAACGGCAGCTTCTTTTATTATTTCGCGCACTATTTGGCGTTCCGGTTTTGCCTCCGATCCGCCAGCCGCCTCGCGCTTTTTCGCTTCCAATTGAGATTCAAGCCACTTTATTTCTTCGTGTATGGATTCTTGGGGCATATCTCTTATGATACAATAAATGAATGCGAAGAGCTACTTTATGGCTAGGCGTGATAATACTTTTGGCCGTTTTTTTCCGTTTTTATGATTTAAGAAACACCCCGCCTGGGTTGTGGGCAGATGAAGCGATGAACGGGAACAATGCGGTGGAAATGAAATGGAAAGTGTACTATCCGGAGAATTTCGGCAGAGAGGGGCTTTTTATAAACATACAATCGCTTTTTGTAGCGGCTTTTGGGCATGAGCCTTGGGTTTTGAGATTGCCATCGACGATTTTTGGAATACTTACAGTGCCGGGGCTTTACTTAATGACACGAGAGCTTTTTGGCAGGCGAATTGCTCTTTTCGCCACATTCTTCCTGGCCACAAGTTTTTGGCACATAATGTTCTCTAGAATCGGTTTTCGCGCGATAATGGCGCCATTTTTTCTTGTGTGGAGCTTCTATTTTTTATTCGAAGGAATGCGAAAAACTGCGGTCTCCTCAACACCGCCAGGCGGGAAGAAACCGGGTTTTTGTGGGGTCTCAAAACCCGGTTTCGAGAAGCCTGGCGGTGTTTTCCCTACCGCAGTTTTCGCTTTAGCCGGCCTCCTCTTTGGCCTCGGCTTTCACACTTATATTGCTTACCGTATCGCCCCCATCATCGTGCTATTGCCACTTTGGAAATTTTATCAAACGTGGAAAATTAAGGAGGTTGAGCCTCCATATGGAGGTTCAACCTCCAATCCGCCAGCTGGCGGATGCGCTCCGTGTCTCATCGGACTTGTTGTGTTTATGGCTATTATTGCTGCATCTCCTCTTTTAATTTATTACGCCCAAAATCCGCAGGATTTTCTTGGGCGAACCTCGGCAATTTCTATTTTTCAATCGCAAGAACCTCTGGCTCAATTTTCTGAAAATGTTGTAAAAACATTAGGCATGTTTAACATCGCCGGAGATTTTAATTGGCGACACAATCTAGCCGGCTCTCCGCAACTTTGGTGGCCCGTAGGAATTTTATTTTTGATGGGGATTTGGATCGCATTGCGCTCCTCAACGCTCGGTGTTGAATCCCAAAAAACACCGAGCGTTTTCCCGCGCAATGCGTGCAATTTTGTTCTGCTGTGGTTTGTGGTCATGCTCTTACCAGTCGCGCTCTCCAACGAATCTTTGCCACACGCGCTTCGGGCTATTGTGCTCATACCGCCAGCGATGATGTTTGCAGCATTTGGACTTGAATGGGTTATTTCCGCCTCATCTGCTTTTCTTCGCCCTCAATTAGCAACCGCGCTTTTGTTTACATTTTTTCTGGCAACGACCGCCCATGCTTATAATACCTATTTTAACCGCTGGGCGCCGAATTTTAACGTATATGAAGCATTTCAAGCCGATTTAACCGAAAAAGCTTACTGGTTGAATAAGCAGCCAAAAGAAATAAAAAAGTATGTGGTGACGGATTCCGTAGAAAAAGTTGATATGCGCGGAACACCGATGTCTTTTCAGACAATTATTTTTATCACAAACACTTTTTTTGAAAGAGATCAAAAAGAAAAAAATATTTATTATTTTGGCGCAAATGATTTTGATCGTATAAATTGCTCCGGGGAGTGCATTATAATTCCGATTGAATCAAAACCGACAATTTATAAAACTCTCAAACAAAAAATCCCTGGCCTCCGCTTGGACGCAACTCCTGGATTTGTGGTTTTAAGAAAATGAATAAATACGCAAACATTTTGGCGGTTTTGATGCTTGCGGCAATGCTGGGGTTGATGGTCGGCTCAAGTTGGAACGATTCGGCGACATTTGATGAGGTGGCGCATATTGGGGCCGGGTACACCTATTTAAAATATAAGGATGGACGACTTAATCCGGAGCATCCGCCACTTCTGAAAAGTTTGGCCGCTCTGCCGCTTTTATTGTTGTCCGCCAGTGGGCGGATTAAAGAAAACATTACCGCGCAGCCGTTTTGGACTATAGAAAATGTAAATGACCGTCAGTGGGCAACGGGAAATTATTTGCTTTATGAAGCGGGCAACGATGCCGACCCGCCTGCCAATTGGCGGGCAGGCCAAATTCTTTTTTGGGCGCGCCTGCCCATGATTTTGCTTACGATCATTTTTAGCTGGATTTTATTTTTGTGGGTTAAAAATAGATATGGCAACGGCGTTGGATTGCTGACACTTTTCTTTTTTGTCACATCTCCAACCTTTTTAGCGCACGGAAGATATGTCACAACAGATACCGGCGCCGCATTCGGATTTTTTCTGGGAATTATTTTCTTTCTGAAATTTTTAGAGAAGCGGAACTTAAAGTCGGCGCTCTGGCTCGGCGTAGCGTTGGGGCTTGTCTTGCTTTCCAAATTCTCGCTGGTTTTATTGCTGCCGATTTATTTAATTTTGGGATTTTTTTGGTTGTTTCTTGGTCGAGGAGAAAATAACCCATCTCCCCAACCCCCTCCCCTTAGGGGAGGGGGAAAGGGGGTGGGGTTACTCCAATTCTTGAGCGCCCTCATTTTCTCCGGCCTCATCGCGCTTGCTCTTATCTACACTGCTTACGCCTGGCAAATCTGGAATTATCCGCACGACCAGCAAATTAAAGATGCGCGCTACATTCTTGCCGGCTACCAATATCAATCTTGGGCAAAATTGGATTTCTGGCTTACCGAACACAAGCCAACCCGTCCGCTCGGGCTTTATTTACAAGGATTTTTGATGGTGGCGCGACGCACCGCAGGCGGAAACACTGCTTACTTTATGGGCGAAGTTTCTTCAAAAGGATGGTGGTCGTATTTTCCGACGCTTGCCTTAACCAAAGAACAGCTTGGGTTTTATATTCTGGTGATTTTAGCGTTATTTTTAGGTTTAAAATCCGCACCCTATATAACCTCACCTCCAAACCCCCTCTCCTTCGTAAGGAGAGGGGGGAAAGAAGTTTCCTCCGCGATAATTTTTATAGTTTTTTATTGGGTTTCCTCAATTTTAAATCCCCTAAACATCGGTGTGCGGCATGTTTTGCCGACTTTTCCGTTTTTGTACTTTTTGGTTGCAAAAAGCTTAATTTCAGGACGTCCGACATCCTATGGACGTCGGACGTCCATATATTTAATCGGCGTCTGGATGATCGCTGAAATCATCATCGCATTCCCCTACTATCTCTCTTACTACAACGCATTGGGCGGCGGCTTGCAAAACGGCTATAAAATCGCAACAGACTCAAACTACGACTGGGGGCAAGATTTGAAAAGATTGCGCGACTATGTTGAAAAAAATAATATCGCCAAGATAAATTTGGACTATTTTGGCGGCGGATCCCCTAAATATTATCTGGGAGAAAAATACAAAAGCTGGTGGTCATCGAAAGGCGCGCCTCCGGCAGGAAGCTACTTCGCAGTTTCATTAAATTCTCTTACCGGCAACCAAGCAAAAGGCATCGGTGATATAACAATTAAACCAGAAGATGCCTACCAGTGGCTTCGCGGAAAAATCCCGATTGCTCGCGCCGGAATATCGATATTAATTTTTAAATTTTAACGTAATTTATAAAAAGCTTTGTCAGGGAAACGCAAATCAACATATTCCAGGCGCGGGCGGTCTTGACCGATTTTTTGATCCAGCAATAGTTTTAAGTCTTGCGCGATTTGCTCCGCCGGAAGCTCAAAAGACGCGAGCAAAAACCAGCCTTCCTGAAAAAAAAATTTAACTTCTTGATTTCCCGCCTGCAAATTGGCGGGCAGGTCTACAATTTCTATTTTTTTGATCGCACCCTTGATGTTTTGAATTTCAATAAAAAAAACTTTTAGAAAAGTGACGTTGGGCTGCGATAAAATCCGGTCTCCATTACTAAAATCGCCTTGCTCGCCTCGCTGGAGCCTTCGGCGTAGCGCGGGCGATATTAATTCCGGCAAAGGATTTTCGCTAAAATTAGGCGCTTTTTCTTCTAAAACACCGTCTGCATTCACATAGAAACATTCGTTTTTGTCAGAGCAAAAAATAAGCCATGGCGGTGTTTTTATCTGCGCTTCGTTTTTAGTAAAAATTTGTTTGACGTTTATCGTGTTTAAAACATCAGACAAGCCCCAAACAATCAAGGCCGCTAAAGACAAAATCAATAAAAAACCCGCAAGTTTAAAAACCGCTGTTCTCCTTCTTTTCCGCTTATAGTAAGCATTGAGGTCCACCCATTTATTTTATCATATCTTTCCCTAAATATTTTTGTAGTGCTTCGGGGATTCTGACAGATCCATCCGGTTGCTGGTGATTTTCCAAAAACGCTTCTAAAATGCGCGGGGTGGCGATCGCCGTATTATTCAAAGAATGAGCGAAATGCAATTTTCCGGCGCCATCGCGATATTTGATATTCAGGCGGCGGGTTTGGAAATCATGAAAGTAAGAAGCCGAATGCGTTTCGCGGTATTTCCTCTCCGACGGGATCCAGCCCTCGATGTCGTATTTTTTTACCTGACCCAAACCCAAATCGGCTCCGCAATTCACTACCACGCGATAAGGAATCTCCAGCGCCCGCATAATTTCTTCCGAATTTTTTGTAAGTTCTTCGTGCCACTTTACGGATTCTTGATGATCGGCGCGGCACAAAATTACCTGTTCAACTTTAAAAAATTCATGTACGCGGAAAACTCCTTTGGTGTCTTTTCCGTGGCTCCCTATTTCCCGCCTGAAACACGGCGAAAAAGCAACGTATTTTTTCGGCAGTTCTTCCTCTTTTAAAATTTCTTCCGCGTGATAGCCCATCATCGAGACTTCGGAGGTACCGGAAAGGTAAACATCATCCTGCGTTTTATAAACGTCTTCCCCAGCCTCTGGCGTGGTCCCTCCAACCCAACCAGTGCCTACTAAATTTTCTTTTCGCACAAGAGCTGGCGCCAAAAACGGCATAAAACCTCGCGCAACCGGATAATCGAGAGCGAACCTCCATAGCGCGATGGAAAGTAATGCGGCCTCTCCTTTCAAAAAATATCCGCGAAATCCAGAAACCTTAACGCCTCGCTCAAGATCCAGCATATCTCGCGCTTGCATCAAGTTTAAATAATTCTTACCATGCTCAATTTTTATCTCGCCCCATTTGCGGATTTCTTGGTTATCCGCATCCGACTCTCCTTCCGGCACCGAAGGATCCGGCACGTTCGGAGCTTGTAGCATAAGCTCATCAAATTCATCTTCAACAGTTTTTAGCTCAAATTCTTTGTGGGATAATTGATCTTTGGATAATTTCGCTTCCTCCGAAGCGCCTGTGAATTCTTTGTGTTTTTGCCTCAATTCATCAACTTCTCGAATCAACATCCGTCTTTTTTCGTCAACAGCCAAAAGTCGCTCAACATCAAACTGTATCCGCTTCTTCCGCGCAGCTTCTTTTATTAAATCTTTATTTTCCCGAATAAATTTTATATCGAGCATTGTTTAGATGTATCAAAACGAAAAAGGTATTGGCAATTTTTGAATTAGGCATTCCTGAATCAAGCCTTCCAAACCTTTCAACTCGCCTTTTTGAAAACGCTCCAGAAATCCTTTGCCAAGCCTTTTCTCAAGGCAGGCAAAAATCTCCGGAGGGAGCTTGGGGATTTGCTGTAACTGCTGAAGCTGTTCTGGCAACTTCTCAATAGTTTGGCTTGGTAAAGACGGCAAAGTCGGCAGATCATCCAAGGAAATTCCGGTTGACGGCGTTTCTTTCCCGGTATCCGCTGATTTTTTTGTGCCCAACTCGCGCCAGTATCCGAAAAAGCCGACGCCGAAAATCATAATAATCAAAAGAGTAATCAGCCCCAGCAAGATCCAAATCAGATAATGTTTATTCAATACACCGAACATAGCTTAATTATAAAGCAACCAATTAAAACCTCAATATTCAATGTTTTATGCCCCCGTCGGGATTTGCCGCCCGCCCTTTTAGGGCGAGGCGAGCCTCGCCCGCTCAACAGAGTTGAGCGTGTGGGAACCCTTCTTGAAAGTATTTCGCTAGCTTTCTCCTGCCACCTCCGCTTTTCCAATATAATTCTCTATGCTTAGCCATAGCTAAAGTATCACACTTTTCCATAAACAATAATTCTAGCGGTCTCCTGTGTTTGGTTGCTCTAACTTTCCCAGCGTTGTGCTGGCACAAGCGCAATTTAATATCCGCCGCATAACCTACATATGTGCGCTTGTCTTTTAAGCTTTGTAAAATATAAACATAAAACATTTTACGGCGCATACGGGAATCGAACCCGTGTTACACGGATGAGAACCGTGCGTCCTGGGCCACTAGACGAATGCGCCACATGCAATTAAGTTATATTAACACTTGGATGCCGCCCAGTAAACTGGGCGAGCCTCGC
>MFHO01000010.1:17731-18796 GCA_001778635.1 Candidatus Giovannonibacteria bacterium RIFCSPHIGHO2_02_FULL_45_13
AAGTTATATTAACACTTGGATGCCGCCCAGTAAACTGGGCGAGCCTCGCCCAACTCAACACAGTTGAGTTGGGCGGGAGAACCGTGCGTCCTAAACCAACCTAGACGATGGCGGCGTTAACTACTCTTTATTTTTCCAGTATTTATCTTGTCTTGCAAGAATCTTGTCAGCTTCTTCCGGATTCGCCAAAAGCTCTTCTGTAATCCGTTCCATGCGCATGGATTGAGATCCTTTAATTAAAACGGTATCTCCCTCCTGAACCAAAGATTTGATAAAAGAAGCAGCTTCTTTGGAAGTTGAAAAGCAATAAACTCTATCTTTGTCCATGCCTTGCGCGATTGCGCCATCCGCGGCAAATCGCGAACGCGGGCCGACGGCAATGAAATAATCGGCAATTTTAGCGACTTTCTCCCCTACCGCTTTGTGCGCCGGAATTGTATATTTGCCTATTTCCAGCATATCTCCAAATGCCACGATTTTTCTTACGGCCGCAAGTTCTTGGAGCGTATCCAGCGCCGCATGCGTAGCCAACGGAGAAGCATTATAAGAATCGTCCAAAAGAGAACTATTTTTGATTCCGGAAAGCAATCTCAACCTGCCCGTGGGCGGCTTATATTTAGAGAGCGCTTCGGAAATTTCAATAAGATTCATGTCGCACGCAATCCCAACAGCAACCGCGGCCAGGCTCGCGTAAACAGCTTGCTTCCCGAAAGCGCTTCTTAATCTGACGGGCACGGTCGCGCCCTCATACTCAATTTTAAAAGAAACGCCTGCCCCGCCGTCGTCGGAAATCTTATAATTAGACGCGACAATATCCGCGCCGCTGCCGAAACCGAATGTTACAATTTTGGCTCCGGTGTTCTTTTTCATCCCCAACACAGTATCGTCATCAAAATTTAAAACAGCCAAATCGCCAAAAGTAAGATTTTTTATAAGATTAGATTTCTCCAGCGCCAACTCTTCCGGCCCGGCAAAAAATTCCACATGCACGGGTATTTCTCCTATTGCCGTTACAACTCCGATGTTCGGACGCGCGACGCGTAGCAGACGATCCATGTCGCCGGC
>MFHO01000010.1:18809-29942 GCA_001778635.1 Candidatus Giovannonibacteria bacterium RIFCSPHIGHO2_02_FULL_45_13
ATCTCTAAAACTAATATTTGCGGGGAGGTTTCATATGGCTTTCCGCGATGCAAGTTAAAAGCTTCTTGAAATCCGCAGATTATATTTTTAAACCAACCGAAAGGATTATGCCATGCGGTCTTGAGGCCAAACACCGCAAGAGCGAGTCCTAATTCGCTATTATAGCTTTTGAGACTTTTTCTTACGCGGTATCTGCTTTCCAAAACCGCCGCAATGGCCTCTTTTGCCGAAGACTTGCCGACAGAACCGGTAATTCCTATGATTTTCGGTTTCCATCGCCGCACGGCTAATCTCGCCTCCCAAACAAGCGCCGAAGTAACGATTTTTTTAAATAGGTTAAACATAATACTACCTGTCGGGAGGAATTGTATAATAATTGATTAAAAAATCAACCAGAGATCTAAACGTATCAGTTATAGATTGCGACGCGTATTTTACTCCCTGTGGGCGCTCCAGAAATATAAAAATAAAAAATCGCGGATTATACGCTGGAAAATATCCAAAAAAAGAATGGAGGTATTGATCGCTATAACCCTTGCTTCCGGCATTTGGAATTTGCGCCGTGCCTGTTTTGGCGGCAACACTCATATGCGGCATTTTTGCTTTGCCGCCAATCAAAGCAGTATCAACAACATCCACCAGCATTTTGGTTATTGTTTCGGAAGTTTCCGGTTTAATCGATTCGCGAATAATTTGCGGCGCGGTCCCATCCGTTATAAACGGTTTCATTAGTTTTCCGCCGTTGGCCAAGGATGAAAGAGCCATAGCAAGTTCCAATGGGGTTACGGCGATCCCCTGTCCGAAAGAGGCTGTCGCAAATTCTATCTCTCTGCCGGACTCAAGGTTGCTTAAATCTCCGCGAATCTCGCCGGGCAGATCGATGCCGAGCTTTTCACCCAAACCAAACTTATAAAAATATTCTTTAAATTTTTCGCCTCCGATTTGCTGCATAGCAAAAACCGCTCCGGTATTTAAAGATTCTTCCAAAACTTGAGTCATGGTGCGCTCACCGTGCGCCTTGCCGTCAAAGTTTTTTATAATCCTATCCCCAATCTTAACTTCGCCTTTATCCACATATGTCGTATCCGGTCTAACTTTGCCTTGATCGATTGCTGCTGCCATGGTTAAGGGCTTAAAAACAGAACCCAATTCGAATATTTTTTCAACAAACGGGTTCAAAAAAACTCCCAAATTTTTTTCCTTCTGATACTCGTTCGGATCAAAACCGGGCTCTGCGGCCAGTGCATAAATAGCGCCGGTTTTGGGATCTAAAATAATAATGCCGCCGCTTGCCGCGCTCCATCTTTTTTTTAAGCGCCCGAGCTCTTCTTCAGCCGCACGCTGGGTTGCGGGCTCAATAGTTAAAACAACATCTTCTCCTTCTTTCGCATCCACGCGCAAAAGCTCCCACAAAGCGACCGGTACTCCTTTTCCGTCCGCATCTCCCAAAATATTGCCTTGCTCCCCACGCAACGCATTGTCATAAAATTTTTCAATGCCGTATTGCCCAAAAAAATCATCGGCGCCGTCCGGCATTGAAATAAAACCGAGCAGGTGACTTGCCGATTTGCCAGCAGGATAAAATCTCCATTTTTCTTCTTTCAAACCAACGCCCGGCAGATTCATCGCTAAAATTTTTTCAGCGTCTTCCTTAGGAAGCCGATGCTTCAAAATTTCATAAGGATCATTGGTTTTTTTTATAATTTTTTCAAACAAATTCCGGTCAATCGCCGTTAACGCGTTTAATTTCGCGTAAATTTTTTCAGCGTCCTCAAGCAATTTCGTGTTTAAATACAAAAGCGCGCCTGTGTTTGTAGTAGCCGCGCTTATCTGTTCTCCGTCTTTCATTTTAAAAAAAATATCGCCCCTTTCCGGCTCCAGCACGCGGGCAAAACTTTGTTGCCTTTCCGCCAATTTGCTGTAAACGGGGTATTTTATAATTTGCAGAAAAAAAAGCCTTGAGATGGCGGCCGAAGTCAGCAAAGCGACAATCAGCGAGATCAAATTCAGTCTGCTAGTAATTCGCGGCGACATTGCTGACGCGTTTTATGCTCTCAAGATTTTTTTGCTTTTCGTACCCAGCTAATATAAAATACTCCAAGGTTTTTCCAGCGTTTTCCGAAATAAACGCGTGTTCAGTTTGACTGCTCAAAACCGAAACACGCTTGAGTGTCTCGCGCAAATTTGCCCGCCTCGCGCTTTCCGAGACCGCCATTCCTATGATGTAAATGTAGATCGCTATAAGCACAATAAGCAAAAAAACGGCGTTTTTTAAAATCATTTTTTTGTGCCTCAACGATAAATCTTCAAAAACGCCCGCTTCAATGTATGAAATTGTAAGATTTAAAAAGCTCATTATGCAAACTGTTATTTTTTTTGTAAAACTCTTAATTTTGCGGATCTGGAGCTTGGATTGAGCAAGGTTTCTTCCCGTGAAGCAATAATCGGTTTTTTAGTTATGATTTCGGCCTCTTTTTCCGTTGCTTTAAAATTTCTTTTCACGATTCTATCCTCCAAAGAATGATATGAAATTACCGCCAGCCGCCCTCCGGAAGCGAGCAGCCGGAAACTTTTTTCCAGAGCTTGCTCTAAAGCCGACAACTCGTCATTTGCGGCGATCCGCAACGCCTGAAATATTTTAGCCAGACTTTGCTTATCCTTAATTTTTAACGCTTCGAGCAAATCCCCTACAGATCTGATGCGTTTTCCTTTCCTGGCCAGCACTATTTTTTTTGCAATCTCGTATGGTCTGCGCGTTTCCCCATATTCTTTAAAAATTCTTGTAAGTTCTTTTTCAGAGTAAGTATTTAGAATATTGGCAGCATTTTCTTGAGACCGCGTGTTTAATTGCATTAAAATCGGCTCGCTTGGCTCTTGAAATGAAAATCCCCTTCCGCTTTTTTTGAAATGCCACGTGGAAAGCCCTAGGTCAAAAAAAATCGCGTCGGCTTCTGTAAATCCATGTTTCGCCGCAAGTGTATCGATGTCTCTGAAATTTCCTTCAGCAATCTCCAAACTTGGCGGCTTAGCCGCCACTTGGCGGCTAAGCCGCCTCTTTGCAAGCCTAATCATCTCTGCGTCTTGTTCAATCCCCAACGCTTTTCCGCCGGGAGCAATATGTCCCAAAATTGCTTTGGCATGCCCGCCGCCGTCTAAAGTTGCGTCAATCACTTTGTCTCCTCTTTTTAAATTTAAAAGTGCGATTATCTCTTTTAATAAAACTGGTTTATGAAATTTCGATATTTCGATATTTCGATATTTCGACATATGCTAATAAAGCCCTGCTTCTCCTAATTTTTCTGCAATCAATTCAATGTTGTCTTTTGTCGCCTCGCTGTAACGCATCCACAACTCCGGGCTCCAAATCTCTACGCGATTATAAAGGCCAATAATCTGCGCGGCATCTTTTAATCCGGCATAAACTCTAAGATAGTCAGGCAAAAGTATTCTTCCCAAAGAATCAATTTCTAAATCCGTAGCCCCTGCAATCATAGTGCGGATAAAACTTCTATGTTCGGATTTCCCCCAAGGCAATTTGGCAAGTTTTTCTGCTAGTATCTTCCATTCCGCCAATGTATAGAGAAACAGACATTTATCCAGCCCGCGGGTCAGTACAATAGCCCTGCCTAAATCTTTGCGAAATTTTGAAGGCAGAGATACACGGTTTTTGCTGTCTATGGTATGTAAATATTCACCGATAAGCATGTTTTTATATAGTTATCCACATTATCCACAGATTTATCCACAATTTCCCACTTCATTTTCATTCTAATCCACCTAGGCCAAAAACGCAACAACAAAAATCCCGCCATAGCGGGACTAAATAAAGCTGAATTTTCCTATTTATTAACAGGTTATCCCCCGCTCAGCGCGGTCTCATAGTTGGGAACAATATAACCTCTTTTATATTATGTGCATCGGTTAAAAGCATTGTAAGGCGGTCTATGCTTATAGCCAAGCCGGCTGCCGGCGGCATGCCATATTCCAGCATCTCAATAAATTCTTCATCCATAGGATGAGCTTCTTTATTTTCCTCTTTTCTTAAAAGTTCCTGAGCCTCAAGTCTTTGTCTTTGTTCGATAGGGTCATTAAGCTCGGAGAATCCATTTACAAGCTCCATCCCGCCGGCAATCAGCTGGAAACGATCGGCCATCGTTTGACTTCCAGCAAGATTTTTGGCTAATGGCGACATTTCTACCGGATAATCAATAACATAAACCGGTTGAATAAGTTTGGGGCGGCAAATTTTTTTAAAAATAGCATCCGCGATATTTTCTTTTGTTTCTTCATTTCTCACGCTAATGCCGAACTGTTTGGCCCGCAAGACAAAATCATCTCTGTTAAATTTTACCGCGCCGGACATCGCAGCATATCTTTCAAGAAGCTGCCAAAATTTTATTGTAGGAATCTTTTTTGTAAATTTAATTGTGTCTCCGCCAAATTTAAAAACATTTTTTCCAAGTAATTTTTTAATAAGCGCTTCCAAAATTTTCGCGATAAAATTTCTTAAATATTCCGCGTCCCGATAAGCTTCGTAGAGCTCGATTGTTGTAAATTCGGGATTATGTGTAGCGTCCAATCCTTCATTTCTGAAATTTCTGCCAATTTCAAAAATTTTATTAAACCCGGCAGCGAGCAGTCTTTTTAAATAAAGCTCCGGCGCAATGCGCAAGTACATATCCATCCCAAGCATGCGATGGCGCGTTTTGAAAGGTTCTGCCAGCGCGCCTCCGTAAATAGGCTGCAGAACCGGCGTTTCAACTTCTATATATCCGATTCCATCCAAAATAAGCCTCAAATCGGCGATTAAGCGCGACCGCAACAAAAATCGTTTGCGCACATCGGGATTCATTAAAATATCCAAATAGCGCTTGCGAAAGCGTTCTTCTACGTCTTGAAGCCCGTGCCATTTTTCTGGCAAAGGCAAAAAAGACTTGGCAAGAATTTCCCACCTGTCAGCCTCTATCGTCGGCTCTTTTCTTTTGGTATAAAACGCTTTGCCGGATACGGCGATGAAATCTCCGATGTCCGCGGTTTCGGAAAATAAAGAAAAGGACTTTTCACCGAGCTTGGATTTAGTAACAAAAACCTGAATCCCTGCCTTGCTCGCCTCGCTGAGGCTTTGGCGAAGCGGGCCGGCAGGCAAGTTCTCCGCGCCGCCGAAAATATCCAAAAACACAGACCCGCCGTGCTCTCTCTTACCAGTAATTCGCCCGGAGACGCCAACTGCCTTTTTAGATTTAAAATATTTTTTAAAATTAATTTTAATACCAGCTACGTTGGTAGTTGCAAAAGAAGCGCGGGCAGGGTAAGGATCGATGCCCGCGCTTCGCAATATTTCCATTTTTTTTAAACGGTATTCGCGGATCATTGAATCTCTATGATTTTATACTCAACATCGCCTTTCGGAGTGCGCGCTACAACTTTTTCTAATTTTTTGTGCCCAATCAAAGCCTTGCCTAACGGAGATTCGTGTGAAATTTTATTCTCGGAAGGCGATGCTTCTTTAGATCCTACAATCGTAAAACGTAACTGATTGCCACCCGAATCTTCCAGCACAATTTGCGAGCCAATGTCGGCCGTATCTTTAAAAGCGTGTTCGACCACTACTGCCCTGCGCAGCATGTCTTCCAACTCAACGATTTTACCCTCATTTAATATCTGCGACTCTTTGGCCTCCTGATATTCGGAATTTTCCGACAAATCACCCAAACTTTTGGCGTATTCGAGCCTGTCGGCTATTTCTTTCCGTTTCTTGGTTTTCAGAGACTCTAATTCGCTTTTAAGCTTGACTAAGCCTTCTTTGCTGAAATACGCTGATTCTTGATCTTGCATAATTTTTATTGGTTATTTGTTAAAAGTATATCATTCTTGAGCTTATTAAGAAAACCTGTCTCCGCGATCCAACTCAAAACATTTGCAGCTACGAAAGTCGCGCCTATTGTGTTTGCTCGCGGACCTGATTCCATCAAAATTGCAAAAGCTACCTTAGGCGCGTCGTAAGGGAAAAATCCCATCGACCATGAATGGACCTTTTTTGTGCCGCCGATTTCGGCAGTACCGGTTTTCGCGGCAACCTCAAACGGCAAAGCGGAGAGTCCGACTGCGGTTCCGTATTGCACTGATTCGCGCATGCCTTCTTTAATAATTTTAAAAATATCCGCGGATATTTCGATTTTTTGTTTCGCTGGATAAGGAAAAATTTGTACTGGTTGCTTGTCGCGATTAACTAACGCCCGCACTACATGAGGATAAGGCATAACTCCATCGGAAGCAATAGTCGCCGCGTAAACCGCTATCTGCAGCGGGGTTGCCGTCATATTGCCTTGGCCTATTGACATATGATAAGTATCTCCAACAGTCCAATCTCTTCCGCCTTGTTTTTCTGAGGGATCCGGGATATGGCCTTTCTTCTCGCCGGCCAAATCGATGCCTGTAGGTTCGCCGAATCCGAACATCGAAAGGTATTTTTTAATCTTCCAAGCGCCTAAACCTGGCTGGCCTTGATATCCGCCGCCTATCGTGTAAAAATAAACGTCGCTTGAGACTGCCAAAGCGCGACGCATATCAACTAATCCATGCGCCTTCCAATCCAAAAAAATGTTTGGCTGCTCCGGGTTGTACGGATTCGGCAAAATAATGCTTCCCGTGCTCAATATTTTTTGATCCTGAGTTATAATTTTTTCAGCAAGCGCCCCAACAGCTAAAGCCGGCTTTACCACAGACCCTGGCGGATAAAAACCCGAGATCGCGCGGTTTAAAAACGGCTTTCCTTCGTCGTTAAGCAATTTTTCTATAAACAAGGAAAGCGAATTTGGATCAAATTCCGGAAGACTGGCAAGCGCGAGAATTTCTCCAGTATTTACGTCAATAAACACCCCGGCGCCGCCCGTAAAGCCGCGCTCCTGCATTGTGGATAAAATCGCTTCTGCTAAACGGATTTCCAAATCGCCTGAAAGGCTTGTTAAAATATTGCGCCCCGCTTCTCCTTTTTCCAAAGCGCCGGAGCCGACTATATTGCCTTTGGCGTCTACTTCTTCTATTTTTTTGCCGGGCACTCCGGCTAAAATATCGTTATAAACAGCTTCTAGACCGCTTACGCCGCGCAAAAAGCGGCTGTCGTCTGTTTCTTCTTTTGACAAGCCGAGATAGCCCAAAACATGCAAAAAGCCCTTTTCCGGATATTTCCTTGCGATTTTGCGATCCGTGTTTTCATTATTGTAAGCCAGCGCCGCACCGTCGCGGTCATAAATAATTCCGCGCTCCGAAGGCTTGCTCGCTATCCGGAGATAATTTGCTTCCGACCTTTCATAAAACTTATCCCCCAAAACAATTTGTAAAAACCCAGTTCTTACGCCGAACAAAACAAGCGCCAAAGTTAAAAACCCGGCTAAAACCAAAAAAACTTCCTTTTTAATCGGATTTTCGATTGCCCCTTCCATATTTTCTTGATGAAAACCGGGCGCGTTGCGGCGATCCGAAAAAATTTCATCAATTTCTATCTCTCTATGATTGTTCCTTTTTAGCATCGAGAGCGTACAGAATAACCAATAAAATGAAAAAATAAATAAAAATGTGAGCTGCAAATTTATAAGAAAATAAATTCCAATTATTAAGCGTGGCGCTCCATAAACTCAAAATCAAAACGCCGGAAATCCATGAAACGATGAAATTAACGGACTGCCACGTAAAAACAAGCGAATTAAAAATCGCGGCAGTAACTAAAGCCGGCAGAAGATAAAATCCGCCGCCTAAAAAACCAAAACTTTCAAAAACCAAACCGTATAAAAACGCGGCAAAAAATATTTTTTGCCTGATCATTTGTTTTCCGAAACAACCATCACTTCAGCCATAAAAAGCGGCGAGGCGCTTATAATCGTTGCTCTGTCCAAAGAATTGTTTTCATTAAAATCAATATTATCAACAAGCCCAGCAATAAAATCATTATTTTGGCCCCAACGCACGGTGTCCCCTACTTTTATAATAGGGCTTTGGAGAGTTATCGGAAATTCTGCTATAAGTTCGCCGCCTCCAAGCCCTACGGCTTCAAAGATAACGCCGGCGGCTTGCCCATCGGAAGCAACTAAAGTTAATTTTTCGCCCAAAGAGCCAGTTTTTTTAACCTTGCTCCAATTTTTACCAATCGACGAAACGGAGCCGATCAAGATATTATTTTCAGTTACGACCGCGTCTCCTTCTTTAATGCCGGCATTTAAACCTTCATTTATTAAAATTGAATCTAAAAAAAGATACCCTCCGTCAAATTTAACTCGCGCCGGAATAAAGCGATGTTTTTCAGAAAGTCCGAGCGCTTCTCTTAACTTTTTGTTGTCCAAAACTACTTGGCGAATTTGCATCATCGAAAGCAAATTGTTTTTACTCTCTTCTAAAGCAACGCGATCAGGCAATAAAAATGCAGCTGTTCCAACGAACGCGCTGTGCAATAATGCGTTGGTTTTATTAAAAAAAACAAGCGCGACCAGCGCCGCCCAAAAAACAATAAATACGCAGCGAGATGGTTTACCCGCACACCAACGGAATTGGCGTGAGGGTTTATTCTGGAGGTAAATCATAGTCGTCTTCGATAAATACTTCCGACAGACTCTCCAAATCTTCCAAAATGACGCCTGTTCCGCGCACAACGGCCGTTAAAGGATCTTCTGCGAAAGCAACAGAAATTTTTGTTTCCCTTTCCAAAAGCTTGTCTAAACCTCTTATTAAACTGCCTCCTCCTACCAGCAATATGCCGCGATGCATAATATCTGAAACCAATTCAGGCGGAGTATCTTCGATTACTCCTTTAACGGCATCGACTACGGCGCGCATTGATTTAGCCAAAGCAACCCTAACATCGCTATCCGTCACCAAAACTTCTCTAGGCAAACCTGTTACCAAATCGCGGCCGCGCAATGCGCCCTCCAAAACTTCATTTGATTTCCAAACCGAACCTATGGAAATTTTAATGTCTTCCGCCGTGCGCTCGCCTATAAGCAACTTAAATTCGTCTCTTGCATAAGCGGCAATGTCTTCATTGAATTTGTCTCCGGCAATGCGCAAATTTTTTGACGCCACAATGCCCCCCAAAGAAATTACTGCGATATCCGTGGTTCCGCCACCTATGTCTATTACCATAGAGCCGATTGCCTCCTGAATCGGCAAACGCGCCCCGATAGCCGCCGCCATTGGCTCTTCAACCAAAAAAACGTCGCGCGCGCCGGCATTTTTTGCGGCGTCTCTCACGGCCCTGCGTTCAACTTCGGTTATGCTCGACGGAATTCCTATCACAACGCGCGGGCGCGCGAAAAATTGGGCGGAGGCGCTATGCACTTTTTTTATAAAATAATTAAGCATTTCAGCCGTAACTTCGAAATCAGAAATCACTCCATCCACCAACGGCCGCATTGCAATTATATGCCCCGGAGTGCGCCCGATCATTTTTTTAGCATCGTTGCCAATGGCAACGACTTGCCCGGTTTTCTGGTTAATTGCGACTACGGACGGCTCGTTAATTAAAATGCCCTCGCCGCGCACATAAACAAGAGTGTTTGCGGTGCCTAAATCAATACCCAGGTCTTTTGAAAATATTCCAAAAAGTTTACTGAACATATGTCATAAAACATGAATCATGAAGCATGAAGCATGGAATTTAAATCGTTAATTTTAATTAAAACAGTTTTGTTTTCGGAACGTTTTTTCAATTCAACAGAATTTTTCTCCAGTGTCTTTTCGCTGACCACTGCGCGCAGCGGAATGCCAATCAAATCCGCGTCCGCGAACTTTTCTCCGGCAGTTGCCGTATCGCGATCATCATATAACACCTCGGCGCCTTTTGCAATCAAACCATCGTACAGCTTTTCGGCTGATTTTTTAACTTCTGCGCCGCCCGGCACGGCGATCAAGTGAACGCTAGCCGGCGCAACAGCTTCCTGCCAAATAAGCCCGCGATCGTCGCTCATAACCTCGGCGATCGCGCCCATGACGCGCGAGGTGCCAAGGCCGTAGCATCCTGCCGACACAAGTTTTTCTTTGCCAGCCGCGTCTTTAAAAATCAAGTTAACGCTTTTTGCAAAATGTTCTTTTAATGGGAAAATGTTGCCGACTTCGATGGCTTTTTTTTCAATCGTGGCTCCGCCGCAGTTTTTACATTTAGACGTCTTGCTGCTTACTATTTCCTTATTTACCGCCAAATTGCATTTTTTGCACAAAAAAATAATATCTTCTCCGGCTTCGCATAGCACCTGAAACTCCATGGATAGTTCCGAGAATGTTCCGCCACCTGCGGTTGTCGGGATAGCGTTAAGCCCGAGTTTTTGGAAAATTTTTGCATAAGCTTTTTTTATCACTTCGTAGTATGCGTCGCGATCTTTGTCGTCCGTATGAAAACTGTAAAAATCTTTCATGCGGAATTCTTTTGTGCGCAAAAGTCCGCTTTTCGCGCGCGGTTCATCGCGAAACTTTGTTTGGATTTGGTAAATATAAACCGGAAGATCGCGGTACGAACTTATGTGCCGTTTTAAGAGCTGATATAAAATTTCCTCGTGCGTGGGGCCTAACGCGTACTCTCCGCCGAAATTGCTCTTTGTTTTAAATAGAGCGCCGAAAGACGCCCAGCGTCCTGTCGCTTCCCAGCTCTCTTTGGGATGAAGCGCAGGCATCAGAATTTCAATCCCGCCTACAGTGTTCATCTCCTCTCTTACAATGTTTTCTATCTTATTTAACACCCTAAGCCCCAAAGGCAAAAAGGAGTATATTCCGGCGGCAGATTTGCTGATAAAACCGGCCTGCTCTAAAAAACGCGCGTTTTTGGACTCCTCGTCTTTAGGCGATTTTTTCTGCGTTTTACTGAAAAGCCGTGAAATCCGCATGGATTTATAGTATCGCATAGGCGCTGGTTTGTCATTATTTGCGTTCTTGTTGGTCCAGTATTCTTGAAATAGTGCGAACCGTTTTCGCCGCCTGAGGCGGATCAGCCTCTGGCTGAAAAAGGGAGCTTCGTTATATCCAGCGCTTTCTCCGCCCACCAGGAATCGAACCTGGAACCTTCTCCTTAAAAGGGAGCTGCTCTGCCAATTGAGCTATGGGCGGGTGGTTTATTTTAACCTGTTTAACCAGTTTTAGCAAAAATTTGCAGAA
>MFHO01000010.1:30016-33397 GCA_001778635.1 Candidatus Giovannonibacteria bacterium RIFCSPHIGHO2_02_FULL_45_13
AAAATATAATACCGAAAATCGGGAGGATTGTCCACCATTATTGTACAAGACACTAACTCTGCATAATGCCAGATACATCTTGGACTCCATGAGGCCCTAGCCTTATGGAATTTTTTAATCACATTCATTGCAAATACACCGGCATCAAGGGGTTTATCACAGTCTACAACGACGCTCTAAGATATCGGTATATGATTACAGAAAAAGCCAAGCTCAAGGCAAAAGTTTTGGTATTCTGGGAAAAGCACGGCCTTCGAGCAACTTTAGACGCTTTTCCTCACAAAAGGTCTAATCTCTACCTCTGGAAGCGGCAATGGGAGGCTGGAAGCAAGAAAATCGAGGCCTTAAACGAGAAGTCAAAGGCGCCACAAACAAAAAGAAGGAGACTTTGGCCTCTTGAGGTTGTTCAGGAAATCAAGCGTTTAAGACAAAGCCATCCAAATCTTGGGGCGGAGAAAATATATCCCTTGCTTTATCAATTCTGCGGCGCCAAAAACGTGAGATGTCCTCAACCACGGACCACTGCGAGAATTATTGCCGACGATCCTGAAAAGATGAGAGTCTTCCCTCAAAAAGTGACCCATTTCGGCAAAATCAAGAAAGCCAACAGGCAAAAAATCATTAGAAAACCTAAGGATTTCAGGACTCTCTACGTAGGCCATTTGGTGGCCTTGGATACCGTAGAAAGGTTTGTTAATGGCTGCAGGAGATACGTGATTACCTTTGAAGACATCCATACAAGATTCGCTTTTGCCTGGGCTACCAAATCACATGCCTCTTTGGCGGCTAAAGAATTCTTTGATTTGTGCCGCAGAGCATTTCCTTATCCTTTCGAATTCCAGCATGTCTTAACTGACAACGGCTCTGAATTCAAGAAGCATTTTGACGAGGAACTGCGCCGGCTGCACATGACTCATTATCATACGTACCCCAAGACTCCAAAGATGAATGCGCATCTTGAACGGTTCAACCGCACAGTTCAAGAGGAATTCATTGATTACCATTCTTTTCTTCTCTTGAATCCGGATGAATTCAACCGCAAACTCATTGATTATCTAATTTTTTACAATACAGAAAGAGTCCACCATGCTTTCCAAAACAAACTTTCACCGATACAATTTATGATGACGCTTCAACCAAAATCATTACTAATTTATTTGCCTCAGGAGTCCAAAATTGGGTGGCATTATACAAACTCTTGCATTTTCCTAAGATTTAATATATAATTGTGCTAGACAATTTCTCATATTTCTCAAGAAGGGAGGTGAATGAAATGAGAAATTTACGCACCTTTGAAGATTCATTGTTTTCGCACGAATTGAGGTGGGCATATGCGCTAAGCAACGCGGCAGCTGATGCTAAACTGATTCATGACGGGAAGAAAGAGGAGTTTTCCGTTGTTGCTCCACGGCTCTATCCTGGCTTTGAGAAAGTGGAGGCCGTTTCGCGAATGGGCGTTATGAATCTCATGATCCCCGTCGGGTGCAACGCCACATGTCCTGATATCTGCTATACGGATATCGTCAGTTGGAGACGCAGTCCCAGCCATATTACCTTCCCCGAACTACTTAGCATTCTGAACGACTTTCAATCGATAGGAGGGAAATGGATTAGGATTGTTGGAGACGGTGAGCCTGTACTTTACAAACAGCTCGGCCAACTCTGCCAATGGGCGAGGGAATGCGGGATAAACCTTTTGGTTTTCTCCAACGGCGTGAGTATGTCGAGGTCAATCCTCCGAGAATATGAGCGAGGCAACCTTTACTTCTACATCAAGCTATGGAGTGAAAATGCAGAAGTGCAGAATAAAATGATTGCTCCGCGAACGCCGTATCACTACATTGACGGAAAACTTGGGCCTGCGCCTCGCGCATTCTATGAGCTCTACGACATCAATGCCGAGCGGGTGGGCTTCGAGATACTGGTATCATCCATCAACCTGGAAGACGCGCGGCAGATAGTAAATGGCCCAAAAGTTGAAGTCCCGCTTTTTGTTGAGCCGTTCATCGCTGAAGGTTCCGGCAAAGGACATTATGAATTCATAGCGAAAAGCCCCGTGGTAACAAAGCAGTGCGAACAACCTCCGCGAGCAAGCTATCTCGGAGTTATCAATAGCAGGGGCGAATTGCAACCAGGGACGCTTGTGCCGGAGGGCGCCGTGAGTGTGAAGGGAAGCAAGCTCAAAGAGACATGGAACAGCATTTTTACATCGAGCGAGCTTTTTTTCAAGGCTCGATACAGCGCCGGATGTTTCTGTGAAACAATGAGGAACTATTGAGCGCAAAGGCGCTTAGGCCGGGGCAAAAGACAAAATCTCTGCCTCGGCCATTTTATTTCCTATGAATTTTATGGATAATTTAAGTGTATGAACACATTTTCAACCTCACTATATGAATCCGCAGAAGATTACTTTAGGGCCGGTCCGGATGCTACAAAAAACGAGACATTGATGTGGTTCGTTGCTGCTGGAATTTTAATGCAAGAACTTTCAAAACGAAGCGGGAATTTGCCGTTTGGCGGTTTGCGATCCAGTACCGGCTATGAGCTGAATAAAAAACTAAAGTCTATAGAAATTTTAGATTTTTGTAGTGGTCCGGGTAATTTTGTAAATCATTTGAGTTTCGTATATCCCGATATAAATGCTGTCTGCATCGATAATAACGAAAATTTTATAGAAACCGGCAAAAAAATGTTTCCGCGCTGGAAATTTGTTTATGGGGATGTAATAAGAATAAATTTGAAAAAGAAGTTTGACTTTATAACTGCAAGTCTGGCTTATCACCACATTGAAAACAAAGACAAAATAAAATTCTTAAAAAATATACAAAGACACCTTAAATCGGACGGCGTAATTATAATGTGCGAACATTTTTTGCCGAATTATATAATCGATAGAAAAAGTGCCGTTAAAAAATATTATCGTGAATTAAAAAGTTATTATGGCCAAGGTAACGCTACTAGAAAGGTCATAAGAACAATGCGCGATATAGAGAAACTTGAGCTCCAAAATTTGGAAGAGCACAAAGTTTCATTCCGAATTTTTAGGAGCCAGTTGAGAAAGATTGGTCTCAAGGTAGATACAGATATTATTGTGTGGCAGCCAGAAAAATTTCGCCCCGATAATGCCGGCTCCCACGTTTTAGTTCTTAGGAAATAGATCGCTTTTCTCTGTCCCTTTGCGCCAGCAAAGCACAAAACCCGCAAAAATTTTTAAATTTGAAGGTTGGCGCGCGCAGAATTTTCTTTTCAATTAGGAATCAATTTTTGCGGGTTTTGGGAGCGAACCCGCCGAAGATTGGCGAGTGGCGGAATGCCCCGCTCGCGGGGCGAGGCTACTTTAGCTTAAGAATTTCTGATAAAGTAAGTTCGAGCTTGGTTGTA